>JAJPYR010000075.1 GCA_021204825.1 Clostridia bacterium
TCCCGACACACACGATCAGAATGCCCGTTGCAAGCGGATCCAGCGTCCCCGCGTGCCCCACCTTCAGATTCCGCTTCCCGAAATGTCTGACGGCCGCGTACTTGACCTTCCGGATCACGTCCGCCGAAGTCCACCGGTACGGCTTGTCGATCGGCACCACAATCCCTCCCGGGTACTCCTCGATGCTTCTCCCGATCGCCTCCGTCCCCTCCTCAACCACAAACGCCCCGCCAAGAGCCTCAACCATTTTATTGCCATTAATATATTGCTCGGCCATAATTTCCATTGTTCAAATACGCCCGCAAACTTACTCAATTTTCGTGTAGAAGCCATATAAAATCTGAAAGGTAAAATCGATGAAACGCGGATAAAAACCATTCTAGAAGAACGTGCGTAAACGTAAAGAATTAAAAGACAAAAACCATCTCTTGACAAGAGATGGTTTTGAGGGTGCAAAGATATAAAATATTTTAATTGGCAAAATATATTGTTTTATCTTTGAAAAAATTCGTGAAAGAAAATTTTTCGAAAATATTAATCCGTCTTTATTCA
This sequence comes from Clostridia bacterium, assembly GCA_021204825.1. Taxonomy (GTDB): domain Bacteria; phylum Bacillota; class Clostridia; order Christensenellales; family Borkfalkiaceae; genus Coproplasma. The sequence continues at coordinate 553 of JAJPYR010000075.1, forward strand.
AATGTTTATATGAGTACTTTTTTCTAGAAAAAGTTAAAAGACACTAATTTATGTCCCCATCTCTTGTCAAGAGAGAGGCGAACAAGATAAACTATTGTGCTGTAACATTTTTTTGCACCAGACCGAATTTGTGGCAGACTAAGTGCCGGATAAAACTATTTAAACCGAAATATAGATGAAAAGGAGCATTATCCTTCTTGTGCTGCTGGCCGCTATCGGGATAACGGCCAAGGGGCAGGATGTCGCGCTTAAGACAAACCTGCTGTCAGACGCATTCACGGACATCAATTTAGGCATCGAGATCGGCCTTGCGCCGAAGTGGACTCTGAACGTCGGGGGCGAGTTCAACGACTGGACGTTCAGCCACAACCGCAAGTGGAAGCATTGGGGAGTCGAGCCGGAGGCCCGCTACTGGTTCTGCGACCGCTTTGCCGGCCACTTCGTCGCTCTGAACGCCTTCACCGGGCAGTACAACGTCGGAGGCGTGGGCAAGGACTTCCGCTTCCTGGGGACCGACTTCGGGGCCACCATCAACAACCGCTACCAGGGCTGGTTTGTGGGCATCGGCATCGGCTACGGCTACGACTTCGTGCTCGGAAAGCACTGGAACCTCGAGCCCGAGATCTGCATCGGCTACGCTTACCTGACCTACGACAAGTTCGCATGCACGGGCTGCGGAAAACTGCTCGACAGCGGCAACCACAACTACTGGGGCATCACGAAAGCTGCCATCAACTTAGTATATGTATTTTAAAGGAAGGAGGTGACAATCATGAGAAGAATCATAGCGACAGCAACTGCTATTCTAATAATGGTATCGGGCAGCCTCATGCTGCATGCGCAGACGATTACCGAGGCCGCCGGGGCGAACCTGACTTCCGTGGAGAACGTGACCGTCACCAATCCGGCCATCGAGCGGAGCGGCGAGTTCCTGAAGGTGGGTCTGAATATGGACCTGTCGGATCTGGACGTCACCTCCAACCAGGCGGTGCTCCTGACCCCGCACCTCGTCGTGAACGAGGTCGACTCACTGGACCTTCCTTCCATCGGCATCTACGGCCGCACGAGGTACTACTTCTACGTCCGCAACGGCAAGAGCATGCTGACCGAAGGCGAAGAGAGCTACAAGTGGAAGGACAAGCCGGATGACATCAGCTATCATCAGGTGCTGGAGTTCCCGGCCTGGGCCGAGGGCAAGCCTCTCCAGCTGCACCTGAGGCGCAGCGACTACGGCTGCTGCAACACGCTCTTGGAGCAGTGGGATGCCCTGCTTGCACAGACCGTGAAGATTCCGGCCTACTATCCTGCGGTCATCTATGCGCAGCCGACCGGCACGCAGCCTGTCAAGGAGCGCAGCATCCAGGGCAGCTCCTTCATCGACTACGTGGTGAACAAGACCGACATCCGCGAGGACTATCACAACAACGTCGTGGAGCTGCGGAAGATCCGCGCTTCGATCGATTCGGTGAAGAACGACCCGGACATCACGATCACGAACATCTACCTCAAGGGCTTCGCATCACCTGAGGGCAACTACAGGCACAACGCCGAGCTGGCGCAGGGCCGTACGGCATCTCTGAAGGAGTATGTTCAGAAACTCTACAGTTTCGAGGACGGGGTCATCACGACGGCCTACGAGCCTGAGGACTGGGAAGGCCTGAGGAAATATGTAGAGAGTTCCGACCTGGAGCACAGGGGCGCCATCCTCGACATCATCGACAGTGACCTCGAGCCTGACCCGAAGGACAACAAGATACGTCAAACCTACCCGGCCGAGTACAAGTTCCTGCTGAACAAAGTCTATCCGTCACTGAGGCACACCGACTACAAGATCAGCTACAGCATCCGCGAGTACACCGAGATCGACGAGATCCGGCATGTATTCGAGACCCAGCCGGACAAACTGAGCCCGAACGAGTTCTATCTGCTAAGCCAACAGTACGAGCCGGGGAGCGAGGAGTTCACAACGGTCTTCGCGACGGCGGTTCGCTACTATCCTGAGGACGAGGCCTCCAACCTGAACGCCGCCAACGCCGCCCTGAGCGAGCATGACTTCACCGCTGCCGGCAAGTATTTAGAGAAGGCCGGTGAGAGCGGAGAGGCCCAGTACTCACGCGGAGTCCTGGCCTACTGGACGGGCGACTTCGACGCAGCGACCGACTATATGCAGAAAGCCAAGGATGCCGGAGTCGAGAAGGCGGCCGATGTTCTGGACTATTTCAACGGCGTCGACCGTGCATGGCTCGCGGCCGCCCGCAGTGCCGCGCTTGAAGAGATCGCCGGCGAATAGTATATATTGATATTCAGGAAAATAAAATTAAAATAAATAATTAACGTAAACTAAACAGTTATGAAAAAAGCATTTCTGATTCTCGGAATTGCAGCAGCCGCAATAGCCGTTTCCTGCAACAAGGATGAATTGAATAACAAAGAAGTTAAGGTCTTCGAAGGAGACAAGGCTTACGTCGTGGTCAACATCAACGGTGTCAGCACCACCCAGACCAGGGCCGACGACAACTTCCTTTATGGCGATTCTGATGAGAATGCCGTAAAGGACGCCTACTTCTATTTCTATGACTCTGAAGGAGGGTTCGTCACCGAGGCCGCAATATTTAGCCTGTCCAGCAATAATGACCAGACCGGCACCGGCATCGCTTATGCAGCCAATACGGTAATAACCCTTTCCGGCCTTACGCAGAAAGAATATCCCAACTGGGTCGTTGCTGTAATCAACAAACCGACCAGATTCACCGCCCCAAAGACCCTTGATGAATTTGCGGCCGCCCTTGCCGACGCAAGCAGCGCTCTTTATCAGACTGGAAACACCAATTTTACGATGACCACATCTTCCTACGTCGCAACTGCTGACTCCGAAGGAAAGGCCGCAAATCAATACACCTCCGAAAGCAATACATATTATTTCGCGACCCCGGTCACCAACAAGAATTTCGTTCCCGAGGACATCGGCTATGACACCGACAACACACCGAAGATCCCCGATGGCTACGAAGCCGTCAAAATCTACGTTGAGAGGCTTGCGGCCAAGGTGACCGTCATGGTTTCCTCCACGCTTTCAAACACAGCCACAAGCGACCTTTACGCCATAACTCAGGAAGTCTTTGAGGACACCGGCGAGACCCCCACCTCCGAGTCCCTGTATATCAAATTAAACGGCTGGAAACTGAACGCCACCGCCAAGAGTTCCTATTATATGAAGGAAATTGACGACAAATGGACCCCTGACGGACTCGGCTTCACCTGGAACGTTACTGAATATTACCGCAGCTATTGGGCCAAGGCCTGGCCTTACGGTATCGGCTTCACAGAAGATGACTTTCCTCAGACTTCTAACGGCAGTACCGACGGGACCTCGCTCAACGACTATCTGAACTACACCAGTCTGAGCGGCACACCGAACTCTTTAGGCTCATACGGCGACTCCATCACCTATGGCGACATCGAATACTGCGCCGAGAACACCAACACCGCCGAAGTCGAAGGCATCCCTTCAGCCCTGACCAGCATCTTGCTAAGCGCAACCGTATGCGATGAGACCGGGACCGGCAAGGACATCGTCCGTCACAACGGCTATATCTACACCCTCAACGCCTACTACAACCTCGTTCTCACTCACCTTACCGGATATTACACTGACAGCAGTGCCTCCAACGCGCTTGCCGCAAGCGACCTCGAACTCGCGACCGGCCATGATGGTCTTGTGACAGTTGCCCTTAAATCTGGTGTTACAGTCTATGACACCAACGGCACTGACGCGACTTCGGACGCCGAGGCGGCTCTAAAAACCTTCAACGAAGACATCGGCAACGACGCCAACTACTTCAATGGCGGCGCAATGTACTACAACATTCCTATCCGTCACCTGAGCACCATCGAGCCTACTACCGGCAACGACGATGATTCCGTCGTGTACAACGAGGGCTACTACGGCGTCGTCCGCAATCACTGGTATCTCGGCATCATCAAGAGTCTGACAAGCCTCGGCAAGGGTATCGCCAAGACTGACGAGGTCATCGTGCCTACCCCTGAAGACGCAACCTACTACATCGGCGCCGACGTCAGCATCCTCGAGTGGGCATACGTTGACTGGGAGATTGAACTTTAATACGCAAAACAGCAGTATGACGGGGAACATACACAAGAATAAGGGCGGCGCGGCCCTCTTGCGGCTCGCGCTGCCATGCCTGTCGGCAGTCCTGCTGACAGCGGGCCTGAGTTCATGCGACAAGAGCGCGATCTACGAGTACGAAGGTGACTGCTCGACAACCTATCTCGTGCAGTTCCGCTACGACTACAACATGAAATACGCGGACGCCTTCGCACATGAAGTCGAGAGCGTGACGCTGTATCTCGTGGATCAGAGCGGCACCATCGTGTGGCAGAAGACCGAGGCGGGCTTCGCGCTCGCCGAGGAAGGCTATGCGATGACAGTGGACGTGGACCCGGGACAGTACAGCCTGCTGGCATGGTGCGGGGCCAAGGACAACGGCTCATTCATCGTCCCCGAGACGAATGCGGCCACAGGCCTTACCTGCACACTCAACTGCAAGTACGACTCCGTCGGTTTCCCATACGTGGACGGAGAGGTTGACCGGCTCTACTACGGCTACCTTGCGGACCAGGAGTTCACCAATGAGGAAGGCACGCACGTATATACTGTGGAACTGGTTAAGGACACCAACACCATCCGCACGGTGCTCCAGCACACGAGCGGTGAATACGTGGACAAGGACAAGTTCACCTTCTCGATCGAGGCAGACAACTGGGCCATGGCCTGGGACAACAGCCTCATCGCCGACGAGGCTCTGACCTACTACGCCTTCTACACCGACCAGGGCGAGGCCGAAATCGACACGAAGGCCGCCGCGAGGGGCACTTTCAGCGCGGCGATCGCGGAGTTCACGATCGGAAGAATGGTTCCGGGCCGCAGCGTGAGACTGACCGTCATCAACAACGAGACCGGAGAGACAGTCTTCTCGATTCCGTTGATCGACATCGCCGTGATGGTCAAGGGCTATTACAACCAGGACATGAGCGATGCGGAGTACCTTGACCGTCAGGACGAGTATGATCTGGTGTTCTTCCTCGACGAGGGCGACCGCTGGGTCAGCACGTACATCTACATCAACTCCTGGAAGATTGTCCTTCAGGACATTGAGCTGTAGGACTGACCACTGAATTGTTCAAAAACAGGAAAAGTGACACAAAATATACATACAGTGAAGAATGCGGTCCGTCCCCGCAGGTCTCGGATGTGGATGCTGTGCATAATGTCATTGTCCATGCTGGCGGCATTGTCAGTCGTTTCCTGCAATCGCGAGGACCTCGTCGACCCTGATGGAACCGGGAATGCAATGATGAACGTGACCATCAGACTGACGGCGACCGACAGCCCCGCGACGGGCTACGAAGCCGGTACCGACTACGAAAACTACATCGACTTATCCGGCAAGGACTACCGTATCTATTTCTTCACCAACAAGGTAAGTGGCGGCAACGACACCTTCATCGCTGAGTTCAGCTCATCTTCATTTGTCGCGGACGAGACCGAAACCTACAAGACCTACTCCATGCTAGGTACGGTTCCGAAAGCCTTGACGTTCTATGACACTTTCAAGATCGTCATCCTTGCCAACTGGGGCACGGGCAACTATCCGACCCTCGACTCGTCTTCCACGATAGCCGATGTATGCGAGCCGGCCGGCTGCGGAACATATTCCTGCACGGATGGTTTCACGCCCGGCGCGACCAGCCTCATTCCGTTCTACGGCGTGCAGGAGTACGAGAATGTGAGTTTCGAGGAGAATAAGACGACGACTCTGACGAATCCGGTCAACCTGCTCAGGGCCATGGCCAAGATCGAGGTGATTCTGCAAAAGGAGACCAGCGACCTGGATCTCGCGGGCGTCTCCCTTC
>JAJPYR010000020.1:0-1135 GCA_021204825.1 Clostridia bacterium
CCGGCCCTGTCCTGACACGCAACAGAATGAGCACAGAGCGGCCGGCACATCCATCAGGGGCTGGCCGGCAGGCCATATGAAGGGCATTGACGGCCCTTGACAGGCCATGTATAATGACAGTGCAGACCGATGACAGCTGTGATGACATATGGAGGGTGACCGGAAAGAGTATGGATAAGATTAAGGCGGAAGACGCCATGCACGATCTGACTTTGGCGCTTATATACCTGTCCCGTTTCACTGAGGAGAAATCCTTCAAGGACGCGAAGGAGTTCCACGCCTGGAAGGCGTATGACTTCAACGTTCTGAACAGGCTTGAGGATGAAGACCTTATCTCCCAGGGGTCCCGCCCTTACAAAAACAAGTCCGTATACATTACGGACACCGGCCTTGGGAAGGCCAGGCAGATTCTGGAGCAGTACGGCATAGAAGACTGGCAGTAGCGCCTCCCATATGCAGGCTTTACAACATGTGCGAAAGGGGAACAGATGTGTCTGCTCCCCTTGTATTTTGTATGCAGTTATATGAGTGTTATCCTTCAGGTTTAAGACACAGGTCCGCTGTACATGAGTGAGAGGCACTCCGCAACGGATGCAGCACACCCAATACGAAAAATCCTAGCCGTTATTTCGGCGTTCTTCAGCTTCTCAACGCTTTCTTTGTATCTGCTTTCAACAATATACCGCACTTTATCTGACTGGAAGTATTTCTCCTGCGCAGCCTCTGAGATAGGCCCGAAATCGCACTCGAAATATTCCTTCACCAATTGGGTGAACTCTTCCAATGTTGGACAGGTCTGCAGAACCTGCTCTTCGTCAATATCTTCCATCTATGCCTCCCGTACCTCCTGTCTTGCCAGGAACTTACACTTCCCCTGTGGGCTGCTCACCAGCCTGCTGTTTGGCCTTGAGGTCCTCTGCCCTGTGTATGCAGGCATATTTGTAGTAGTTATTGTATGTGTTGCTGGCCTCATATTCCCAGTCCTCTATGCCAAAAGCGTCCTCAAATTGACTCTTCATATCACTGATGTGCTTTTCCACGTCATCGTATTTTTTGCCTGAACAGACAGCGGGGTATCCGCATTCATCAAGTAAGTAATATCTTCTTAGAGCTTCAGAAGGAGCACCCCTGTACT
>JAJPYR010000020.1:1235-26750 GCA_021204825.1 Clostridia bacterium
CATTCATCAAGTAAGTAATATCTTCTTAGAGCTTCAGAAGGAGCACCCCTGTACTGAGCTTCAGAAGGAGCACCCCTGTACTTGCGCTTGTCGCTGGAGTCCGTAAAGATCATCTTCATAGCCTCAAATATCTCCCTAGGAGTGAAGTAATCCTCAATCTTCAACATAGCATTGCCTCCTTGCTTATATAAGTATTACTCTCCCGCCTTGCCTGTTGTGCGGTTTTCCACTAACTTTCCAAATACATCTCTGCTTGTATGCACTGTCTGCAGCATTGCAATTTTCATACTCCCAGTCCTCCGGAGTGAACGCATCCTGGAGCTGCCATATCATGGTGGCTGTTCCGTCCAAAACATCTTCCACTCCATTCTTGTCCCCATGGACAACAAAGCACTCTTCCAGCAGATAATACTGCCTGAGGGTGTCTGAAGGGGCCTTCTCATACTTCTGCCTGCACTGCTCGTCCGAGAGTATGCGCATCCGGGCCTCATCCATCTCGCCCATTGTGAACAGCTCTTCCATGGTTACGATGTGTGAGTTTTTCATCTCTTCATCCTGCTGCCTGGCTTTGAACTCCTCAATCTTTCTCACACACACGCTTCTGAACGGATTGTTGCCTGTAATCCCTAACAGGAATTCCCAGTCTTCCAGCCCCATAGTGTCCTCAAGCCTCTGCTTCTCTTCAATGTAATCTGTGGCATCAAGGAACGTAGACCAGTAGAACTGCAAAGCAACATACCTCTTGGACAAAGGGGTAGGCGCGCTCTCATACTGTTCTCTCCAATAAGGCTTCCTGCAGAACTTTTTCACTGCCTGCTGCACCTTCTTTTCATCTAACATAATGTACCTCCTGTATTGTTATCTACCCTGCGGATTGGCCTCACTCTTTCCCAGGGTTCTGCTTCCCGGCCGCCTTGCGCTTGGTTTTGGGCTTTGACTCTTCCGCGGGCCTGGCACCCTCTTTAGGATAGTCAAAATGAGGCGTAGGGCTGTCTACGGTCATCTCAATATCCTTGAGGTCATACCTCGGCATGTAATACCTCATGTTCTGGTAACAGAGCTTTATGCACTTGTCGTGGTACTCCCTGTCCTCAGGGTCAATCTCAACGTCTTCCGGCATAACGAAACACTCCAGGAACATGCTTATGCGCTGCAGGATGATGTCGCGGTTAAAGCACCAGTCCTTGAACCAGCCAATGTCCTTGCGGGCGCATATCTCATCCCTTTCGGCCATGAACCCGCAAAGCTCTTCGCAGTAATCCACGTACTGCCCGGGTCTGTAGTCCCTGAGGTCGCTCCCGCTTATGTAATCCAGAAACCTTTTCATAATCTCACCCCCTGTATCTTTTGGCTCAGTACAGCTCGGAGCTTGTGCCGATGACTGACTTTGGCAAACGGTCTCTTATGAAATCGTATGCCCTGCATGCCCATACGGCGTACAGCAGGCAGCCCTTTGTGTCATCCTCTTCCGGGAGCGAAAAATCCCACAGAAAGCTGAAATACTCACGGTCTGCCTCCTTGTTGTACTCACCCTTTATGCATTCCAGATACTTGCGGATGCGCTGCTCCTCATTGCTCACTTCGCTTTCCTTCTCTTCCAGGTCCTTCAGGGCCTTGGCATAGTGCTTCAGTTCCCATTTCTTATCTTCCATATTCATATCTCCAAGCGCTCCGGCGCAGTTCTGTCCGGCAGGCATACAGCCTGCATGTCAGTCACCATCGTACATTATAATGGACTGTATATATCCTTTGTCTATGAGCTTCTCTTCCTTCATGCAGTGGAGAAGTTCAAAAGGCGCAATCTCTGTGCGCATGCAGTCGTTGTACAGCTGCACGGCCCAGCCCTTGTCATACGGCTCGCAGCGGTTGATGAAGTCCCATATGGCCTCCTTTTCCGTCTCGGAAAGGTTCATGAACTCCTCGCTGACCTCCCGCCTGTAATCCGCCATCTTTCATCCCTCCTGGTCTGTTTCATTTCCCTGTGGAGCACAAAAATTGTGCTCATCATACGATATAGTTACTACCTTAATACATGTGGCTATTCCGGCCCTGATATCATACACTTCCGCCAAACTGACGCCATTTTCTTCCGCTATGCGCCTGCATTCACTGAGGTCTTCCTCAATTTCGCTTTTCGTCAATCGGTATGCCGTCTTAAGGCACTTGATATACTCCTTTTCCGTCATGTTCCATACCCCATATCTTTTTCAAGGTTCTCCTGATGCTACCTGATCTCCTTGCATATTCCTTCAGATCTGAATCCCGTCATGCTGCTCCTTGCTCTGCTTGGCCTTGAGCTCTTCAATCTTCTTAATGCACTTGGTTCTGAATGGATTGTGCCCTGAGTACTTATACAGGTACTTCCAGTCCTCCAGCCCCATCTTCTTCTCAAGGTCCTGCTTAGCGGCATTATACTCTGCGAGCAACTTCTTGCTTTTGTGAATCTGCTCGCAGTTCTCTGAAAAATAGAATGTCAATTCCTGATATTGCCTGCTTAATTCTGAAGGGGCTTTGTCATATTGCTCCTTCCAGTATGGGTTCTCTAAAAACACCTTCGTTGCCTTCTTGATTGCATCTTCTATTAACACAGTTTACCTCCCGTCTGTATTGGCCCTTTGCGGGGCAAGGCAATGCTTGTCATAAGTCATCATCGCGCGGCAGCATTACAGCGGGGTTCATGACAAATATGGCTCTGGATTCAAACACTTCCTCCGCGCTTATCCCATGCTCCTTTGCTATGCTTTTGCACATATCCACCTCTGCCTGGATCTTCCCGGCAGACCTTGTGTAATACCTGCGGATAACCTTGATGAATTCTTCTTCTGTCATTGTTTCCTCCCTGGTCTATTGAATGTGCTGGCCCGGTCCGGGCATGCATGCGCATCCTGTCTGAGCCGTTCTGTGTCACAACCACACAATGAGGCTCATATGCCGGCCTCAGCGGCGAAGCACGCAGGAACGCATTGCTTTCATTGTCTCAGTCATAAGTTCGCATACCAGCATAGTAACCTTAATATCCTCCGGCCTGTACTCCGGTATGACCAGCTTCTCCTCTGCTTCATTGCAGATGGACATAACCTCGTCCTTTACGGACCGCCATGCTGCCCTGTTTGCTTCGCTGGGCTTGCGTCTCTCTATATTTTTCCTAAGCTTTTTAAGCTCCTCAAGCCTCTTGAGCCTGCTCTCACAGAACTCCATTGCTTCACTGTCTGTCATGGTTTCCCCTCCTTATGTTTGTTATACTTCCGCTTTACTGCTGCTCCTTTGCCTTTGTGGAATCCGCCAGGCGTATGAGGGCACCCATGAGCCATCCGGCTGCCTGAGGGGATTGAAGCCCGCTCCGCGCCTTCTGCAAACTCCCTGCGTTCAAAGGCCCTGTAATAATAATTAAAAAATGCATTTATTTTGCCCTGTTGAGGTCTCTCAGCTCCTCCTTCTTCCTTTTTGCAAACATAGTATAGCATTTTGCCCGGATTTGGTGCAAATTTACTTGTTAAAATATATTTACATCATAGGGTTAAATTTATTGTAAAAATACTTGTGCTTTTTTTTCTGGATATGATATAATGAAGGAGGATATGCCAAAGTTCAGCAGCTTCCGGTGTCAGACTGGAAGGGCGGCCGGACGGAAGCTCGCAGGGATGCTGTGAGCCGGCAGGGAAACAGGCATGATAGAAGAATGGAAGCTTAAGATACTAGCGGAGAGCGCCAAGTATGACGTCTCCTGCTCCTCATCCGGGTCCTCGAGGGCAAATGACTCCGCGGGGATAGGCAATGCTGCGCCCTGGGGCATATGCCACTCCTTTACTCCGGACGGAAGATGCGTTTCGCTTCTTAAGATCCTGCTGTCCAATGACTGCATCTATGACTGTGAGTACTGCCCCAATAAACGCAGCGCGGACGTTCCGAGGGCCACCGCCACGGCGGATGAGATATGCGAGCTTACAATCGCCTTCTACAAGCGCAACTACATAGAGGGCCTGTTCCTCTCCTCTGCGGTATTTGAGTCCCCGGACAAAACCATGGAGCAGCTTTGCCTTGTTGCGGAGAAGCTCCGCAGGGACTATGGATTCCACGGCTATATCCATATAAAGGGAATACCGTACGCAAGCGAGCAGCTTGTGGACCGGGCTGCAAAAGTCGCGGACAGGATGAGCTACAACATGGAGCTCCCCACAGAGAAGTCATTGAAGCTTCTTTGCCCGCAGAAGACCAAGGAGTCCCTCCTGCAGCCTATGCAGCATTTGAAGGACAGCATTACATACGAGAAAGAGAACAGGCTGAAGCGCAGCATGATTCCCGCGGGACAGACCACACAGCTCATTGTGGGCGCCTCTCCGGAGCCGGACGGCGTGATTCTTAACTTAACCGAGGCCCTGTACAGGAAGATGAACATGAAGAGGGTGTACTACTCTTCATACATTCCCGTGGTTCAGAGCAGCCTGCTGCCTGCGAAGGGAGCCGGACTCTTAAGGGAGCACAGGCTGTACCAGGCGGACTGGCTCATACGTTTCTACGGCTTCAGCGTGGATGAGATATGCGCCCCCGGAGAGAACCTCTCCGAGGAGTATGACCCCAAGTGCGCGTGGGCCTTAAGGCATATGGAGCTGTTCCCTGTGGAGATTAACAGGGCTCCCCTTGAGATGCTCCTGAGGGTGCCCGGAATTGGCGCAAAGAGCGCGTACAGGATAGTGAACGCCAGAAAGTACGGGGCAATAGATTTTGAGCAGCTTAAAAAGATGCGCGTTGTGTTGAAGCGCGCGAGGCAGTTCATAACCTGCAAGGGCAAGTTCATGGGAGACGGATCCCTTGCAAAGATAGAGGAATCACTGCTCCTTGGAGACGGGACGGAGGAGCCGGAAGAGAGCGAACAGCTCTCCATGTTCTCCACGCCGGAACTCTCCCTCTCCGCTCTTACCGGAGACCTGTAACCATTATGAAAGTCTTCCTCTGCACTCCCTCCCCGGAGTGCTTCCTGACAGCCGTATATGACGCCATACCATTTGAGGACTCCGTGATATCCTGTGAGCAGGACAGGCAGATAGGCCTTTTGGATGAGCTCATTCCAGTTGCGGAAGACCCGGAAAAGACGGCAAAGGTCATACGCAAGCTCATATCCCTGGACCCCTGCTCCGTGCGGGACATATCCCTTGCCCTCCGCTGCGGGGTGCCGGAAAGGGCGGACATGATATTCCGCTACATAAAGCTGCTTATAAAGAGGGGCAGGCCTGTGCGCGAGGCGTACGGCTATGCGGAAGTCATGGACATGGAGTCTTTGAAGCACAAGGTAACCCATGAGATTGACAAGCTCAAGGGGCTCATACGGTTCATGGAGTGCGAGGACGGCACCCTGTACGCCCCCTATACCCCGGACTGTGACATAACAGAGCTCCTCATGCCCCACTTCCTTGCAAGGCTCCCCGGCAGGAAGTTCATAATACATGACCTGGGGCGCCATCTTGCAGGCATATCCAACGGCGAGGATTACATCATAACCCCGGCGGGCGAGGCAACCATTACCCTTGCAGACTGCGAGATGCAGTATGAAAGCCTGTGGAAGAGATACTACAACGCTGTGAACATAGAGGCCAGGCGCAATGACCGCCAGATGAAGGGCTACATGCCCGTGCGGTACTGGAAATTCCTTCCGGAGAAGAGCTGACCGCAGGCAAAAATGACCTGATATGTGCCCGTATTATGCAATATACAAACGCAAAAGGACTGCCGCAGGGCAGCCCTTCTTTTTGCTGTTATATTGAGTTGTATGCAGGCCGCCCGGGGAAAATGCCATGGACCCGGGGCAATCTTGCCCTGCCCGTCCCTTACGGACGGCTGTCCGCCCCTTTAGGCGGGTGTGTTACGCTATGGCGTCTATATACATGACCAGGTCCCCTTCCTTGACCATGTCATCTATCTCGGCCAGCGTCGACGCGTACGGCAGAACGCCGTGCCGCATGTACTCCTCTATGGCAGCCTTCGCGTCCGCAAAGGCCTCCTCTATCGTGTCTCCCTCTGCCATGCATCCCAAGTCCGGAATCTGCACCAGAATGTTGCCGGTGCAGTCATCCGTCATGAAAATGCCCGGATATGAGACCTTAATGGTGTTTGCCAACTTGTATAAATCCCTCATGCAAGCCTCCTTCTCTTAAGGTGCCGCTTTATGCCTTGAGGCAGGCGGGCGTCCCGCCGGAAGGCACAGCCGCGGGCATCCTTGTGCATGCCCTTTACAGACCTCCTAGGAGGCCGGGTATTCAGACGGGTGCGCTTCAATGAGGATTACCTCATCCCCGAGCTCCGTCTTTGCCACGATGTCTGCCATGGGCGAAGGGTCCGGATTGTCCTCATAATTGAGCCAGAATGAAAGAGTCTCCTTTGCCTTTGCCTCCGCCTCATCCTTCGTATCCCCGCACGTTACGCAGCCGAGATCCGGAAAGATGACGAACCACATTCCCCCGTACTCCTCACGGAACACGGCAGGATACGTTCTTGCTTCCATATTAACCTCTCTTAAAAGCATTGCGGGCACCGCAACACATGTGAACCTCAGCGCCCCCGGACGCCCTCCGAAGCGTCCCTTGCGTATGAGCGCATACGGTTTCTGCCGGCAGGACACAGCGGGTAGCAGCCGCCGCATCCGGCATTGATGATCCTAGCCTGCGAGCCTGGTGTCCCCCGAACACCTTTCCTCCACAAGCATCACAAGGTCTCCCTTTTTTGCAGCCTTGCGTATCTCCTCAAGGTCAGAGGGAGCCGGAGTGCCGACCCTTCTTATCCAGGCCGCGAGAGTGTCCCTGGCCATGTCCATGGCCTCATCCAGGGTCTCTCCGCACACGGCGCAGTCCAGATCCGGGAAGTGGACGCTGAACAGGCCGCACCTTTCCCTTCTGAGGAGCGCAGGGTATGTCTTTGCTTCCATATGAAAGCCCTCCCCGGGCATTCTGCCCTTACACTATTCTATATACCCGCATTTTTGCCGTTTTAAAACCGGATTTTGAAAGTACACAAAAATATTGCATATATTCCGCCATTTTTATTTCCTTAAGCCCCTGTTTTAGAGTCCTGGCGCTGCAGATGAAGGCCGTATTATGCCGGCACCGGATTCTTGTGCCAGGGTGCTGCAGCCGGACTGCAGGCGCAAAAAAATACCCGGCTTGGATTGCTCCTTGCCGGGTTTTTGTATCATATATGGCTGATGGGTTTAGTCCGCGTTACGTGTTCTGGGAGACGGTTATGAGGAACTTGAACTCATAATCCTTGGAAGCGGGATACTGGAACTCCGGAGCGACCTCGGGGCCGCAGGAGCCGGTTCCGATGCCCTGCTGGAAGGCCTGGACAGTGATGTAGGTGCCTGTGCGGACCTCTTCATCCAGATGCTTCATGCCAATGAGAGCGGTGTCCGTGTAGGGCTTTACGCCGAGCTCGAAGGGCTTGTCCACGGCGGTGAAGGTTACCGTTGTCTTGCCGTCTGAGACGGATACGGACGTGCAGTCCGTGCGGTTGCCGGACTCCTGGGGGCGTATGTTGCGCTCTGTCATGTCCCATACCTTGCGGCTCTCGGTGCCTATTACGAACTGCTCCTTCATATCCTGGTATGACTCTCCGAGGCGGGCCGTGTATGTGACGTCATCGAAGCTCTCAGGAAGCTTGAAGGACTTGCCGTAGCGGGGTATTATGCCGCCGCCGGAAATGGTGTGGATCTTTGAGGTCACAAGGACGCCGTCCTTGCAGCCTTCGTATGTGTCCGTAACCTCGAAGCTGTTCTTCTTGTTCTTGACCTTGGACACTATCTTGTACCCCTTATCCGTCTTCTCTGTGGACACCACTTCCTCCGTCTGGGCTGCATACTTCTTCATGGCATCGAAGAAGGCCATGTGGGTGTCGTTGTCCGTGCGGGCACGGAAGCATATCGTGGAAGGAGTTGAGGTCGTGAGCTCTGCCCCGCCTATGGTCCAGGTTATAATGCCGTCCTTTGCGGAGAAGCTTTCCGGAACATTGCCGTCTGCTGCGGCGGCGGGTGCGTTGAGCATGATTATTATCTGCTCTTTTGCAACTTCTTTGCCGGTCTTGAGGTTTGTTGTGGTTACTATGCAGGTCTGCTCATCCCCTACGGCCTTGCCGATGGGAACCTCCAGCTGCACTTTCTTGAGAGGCTCTACGTCCGGGCATACAGAGAAAGTTGTGCCGTCATTCCAATTGAATGTAAGCTTGAAATTACTGCCGTTTGTGAAGCCTGTGGTGTTGAAGAACTCGAATGTGGAGCCCTGGACCCAGCTTACGCGGATGGGCCTGTATGTGAACTTTGCAATGAAAGCGCCTGTGGAGGGCCTGCGGTCCGGATAGAAGATTCCGTCTGCGCAGAAGTTGCCGTCATTGGCCCACTCTCCCCAGTCTCCGCCGTACTTGTAGCTGCCGTTGGGCTGAAGGACGCCGTGGTCCACCATCTCCCAGATGCAGCCGCCCATCAGGTTGTCATACTTGTATATCTCTTTCCAGTATGCCTCAATGTTGCCGGGGCCAACGCCCATCGCATGGGCGTACTCGCAGAGGTAATAGGGCCTGTCGTTGAGGGGCTTCTGCTTGCGGCACTTCTCGCCAACGTCATGAACCATCTTCACGGACGGGTACATCTCGCTGCCTACGTCGTATGCAATCCTCTTGCAGTGAACGGCGCTCTCGTAGTGTACGGGGATGTCCGTATGGGCATGCAGCCAGTCTGCCATGGCATCCGTGTTCTTGTATCCGCCGGACTCGTTGCCGAGGCTGTACATTACGATGCAGGGATGCATCTTGTCCCTCTCATAGAGGCGTGAAATCCTGTCTATATAGTGGGCCTCCCACTTGGGGTTGTTGGATATGGTGTTGTATGTGGGAGGAAGAGTTGCGGGAACGGTGCCGTGCGTCTCGAGGTCATTTTCGTCCACGATGTACACGCCCAGCTCATCCGCCATCTCAAGAAGCAGGGGATCCGGAGGATAATGGGACGTGCGGATCATATCAATGTTGTACTCTTTGCAGAGCTCCACATCCCTTACAACCTCGTCCGGGGTCATGCAGTATCCGTTCACGGCGCTGGTGTCATGATGGTTTACACCGTGGAACTTTATGAGCCTGCCGTTGACATAGAACAGAGTGCCCTTTATTTTTATGTCCTTGAAGCCTATCCTCTCCTTCACTGCGCTTGTGGCCGTCTCAAAGAATACTGTGTACAGATTGGGCTCCTCTGCGTTCCACTCCTCCACGGAAAGGCCATCCCATGTTACGGAAGCCTTCTTGTCCGCAGCCGCAACCGTGGCCGTCTTCTCAATTCCGTGGCCCGTGAGGGTGAAGGTTACGTCTGTGTCCGCAAACGTTGTGGCAGTGAGGGTCAGTGAATATGTGCCGTCCTCTGCCTTCTTTGTCTGGGCGTCCAGGTCCCAGAAGTCCGTCTCCTCTTCCGTTGTGATGTACACGTCACGGAAGATGCCGTTGTTGCGCAGCATGTCCTGGTCCTCGAGGTATGTGCCGTTGCACCAGCGGTGAACGACCACAACCATCTCGTTGTCCCCGGCAGCGAGCTTGCCTGAAAGGTCGAACTCGGCGATGTTGTGAGCGCCCTCGGAGTATCCGATGAACTCTCCGTTTATATACAGATCCATGCAGGACACAACGCCCATGAAGGATATAATGTGCTTCTTTTCCGGCTCAGCCACATTGACCGTGGTCCTGTAAATGCCCACGAAATTGTACTCATCCTTGGGCTTTCTGAAGAACAGTCCTATGCCCACGTCATTGCCGCAGTTGAAGAACGCGCGGCCGGCAGGCTTTGTCGTGGGAACCACAGGGGGCTTGAAGGGGAACTGGTAGCGCTGGTTCACGTATACCGGATGATAATATCCCCTGAACTGCCAGCAGGAAGGCACATCCAGCTTGTCCCACTCCACCTTGTCCGTATCCAGCGTTTCCGGAACGTCCGTGGGGATGGGATAGAACTTGAAATCCCAGATGCCGTTCAGGCACTTGACCTTTGAAGACGCATATCTCTTCTCTTTCGGAGCCACCTTGTCCGCGCCATCTTTGTCCGGGTAAGGCACAAAGTAACTGCGCCCGGCAAGCTTGTTCACTCCGAACTTCTCAAAGGTACAGTAATTGTCCTGGTTGATCTTGTACTGCATTATTTTTCCTCCCATATCTGAAGCCGCATGAGGGCACCTTCTCCCCCGCCCGGCTTTCGTGCATATTATACAAATCCGTAATTCCTTTTGCAAGATGCAATCGCGGAAATACAGCTTAAAACCGCCTTTGGCATCCCTGCCCGTGCGTTTTACCGTAATTATAATTATACTCAGCCGCCCTTTCCAGAGGCCGAATCTGCGCCAAGTATACTTCATGCCGTGATAATTCACCTTCCACGGGACGTCTTTTAACGGCAAACTGGCATAATCCGTCCATAATCCGCATCCTCGCCCGGACCTTAAATCCATTGCAATCCTTTTTCCAAAAGGCTATACTGTGTGCACGCAGTGCCCTGACGGGCCCGCCAAAAGCAAGCGAGGCAATCCCATGACAATACGCAGAGCCACTCCCCTGGACTTGGAAGGCATAAACTCCCTCCTTAAACAGGTGCACGAAGTGCATTACGAAGGACGGCCGGACCTCTTCAAGCCCGGCATGAAAAAGCACCCGGATGACGTCCTCCTTTCCATCCTGCAGGATGACAAGAGGCCGGTTTTTGTGGCCGTCCCCGCAAAGGATTCCCATAAGATCCTGGGCTACATCTTCTGCGTTCTGGAGGACTATATCGGGGATTACATGCATGCAGACATCCGCACGCTGTACATAGATGACCTGTGCGTGGACGAAGCTTCCCGCGGGCAGGGCATCGGCAGCCAGCTCTACCACTGGGCATCAGGCTATGCCGCAGGCCTTGGATGCCACAACGTAACCCTGAACGTCTGGACCTGCAACCCCCGGGCCATGGGCTTCTATGAGCACCTTGGCCTCAAGCCGTACAAAATCTGCATGGAAAAGATCATAGACTACTCCAACCCCCTTAACAACATCAGCGATATCATTAAAGGCTGAAGTCATTTACTCATGAGTTAATTACTCATGGGCAAATAACTTTGCCACAGCCGCAAAATACCCAGTTCCATTAATATATACAGATATTTTTTGACAAATTCAACTTATTTACTCACGAGTTAATAACTCACGAGTTAATAACTCACCAGACAGTAACTCATGTGTAAGTAACTCTTGTGTAAGTAAAATTCTCTTTGCCAATCAAGGAGCAAAGCTGTATAATACAAGCGCAGCCCCTGAAGAGACTGCACACAATGTACCTTAAGGAAGCACACAAGCCATGACAATACGCAGAGCCATACCAAAAGACCTGGACGCCATAAACTCCCTTCTGCACCAGGTGTACGCCGTGCACCAGTCCGGACGCCCGGACCTCTTCCGCCCAGTGTCCAAGAAATACACAGATGAGCAGATTCTTTCCATCCTTGCGGATGACTCCACTCCCGTCTTCGCTGCCGTGAACGACAGAGATGAGATGATCGGCTACGCCTTCTGCATCCTGCAGACCCATGCCGAAGACAACCGCTACAAGCCCGGCCTTTCATCCCTCTACATAGATGACCTCTGTGTGGACGAAAAGTCCCGCGGGCAGCATGTCGGGACGCAGCTGTATGAGTACGTATGCTCATACGCGAAGGCCATAGGCTGTTACAACGTGACCCTGAACGTCTGGTCCTGCAACGAGAAGGCCTTAGGGTTCTACGAACACATTGGCCTCAAGCCCTTTGAGGTAGGAATGGAGAAAATCCTGTAATCCATACCAGGCAACAAATGACATTGTGCACCTTCCCTTCTCCGGGAGGGCTTTTTGTTTGCAGGACAGAATCTCACGCGCGCGTGCGCGCACGCGCGGGACCTATTTTTATATGTCATATGTTATCTTTATGTTTTTTTTTCAGTTCATTTGGATATTGCGCAAACAAATGTTCTTTTGCGTCCGAGCAAAAGGCCGCCCCGGGCTAGGGGAGCGGTCTTGGATGATTGTCTGTTGTGTGGATTACTGCGGGCTGTCTGCAGTGTCCTGCGGCGGGTCTGCTGTGACTTGAGACGGGTCTGTATCCGGCGGGGCGTCCGCCTCTGCATCCGGGCCGCCAATGACCTGGATGTCCTTGATGGTTATCTCGTTGCCGGTGACTAAATAGGTGTCATATGAGCCGCAGAAGGGGCACTGCTTGGCATACTTTGTGGTTTCATATGTCCTGCGGCAGGTGCGGCAGTATGAGATGCCCTGGATTATGATGAGCTCCAAGTCGCAGTCCTGCATGTACTGGGTGCGCTTTTTGGCCCAGTCGAAGGCATCGGTGAAGAGCTCCGGGACTACGGTGGAGACTTCCCCCACTTCCATCCGGAGCTTTGTTACCTTCTCCACGCCCAGCTCTTTGGCGGTGGACTCGATGGAGTCCACGACATGCATTACAATGCCAAGCTCATGCATACGGGTTTACTCCTGTACAGGCTTCTGTGCGGCTTCCGCTTCGCGGAGTGCCTTGGCCTTGGCGAGAATCTCGGCCATGTCTGCTGCCTCTTTGGCCTTGCGCTCTGCAGCGGTCTTCTTGAACTCCTTGCGGCGCTGGCGCATGATCTTTGCTTCCTTTGAGCCGCAGTTGAACATTATCTTGAAGCAGCGCTTGAGCTCATAGCCGAGGAGCCCTCCGATCTTGTCCTCTGCCCTGCGCATTGTTGTGCACTTGGGATGGTCCCTGTAGAGATGGATGGCATCGAAGTCGCAGCGTGTGGTGCAGAGGCCGCAGCCTATGCACTTGTTGGGGTCTACGTAGGAGGCGCCGCAGGAAAGACAGCGCTTTGCCTCTTTTGCAACCTGCTCCTCTGTAAGGATTCCGGAGATGTCCCTGAAGGTGAGCTTTTCGGAGTCATCCGTAAGAGGCGCTTCCTGGCGGCCGCAGGTGTCGTAATCCGGGAAGGTTATGTCATCCGTGTTGAGCGGCGTATAGCTGCGCCTGTCACGGCCTATGGTCATGTCCGCGCGGGGGCGTACATGGCGGTGCAGGCTCTCTGCGGCCTCATGGCCGGCTGCGATTGCATCTATTACGAACTTCGGGCCGGTGTATACGTCTCCGCCCACGAAGATGTCCTCGTCATCCGTCTGGTACGTGAATTTGTCTGCAACGGGATAGTTGCCGTGCCAGAACTTGACATTGGTGCCTTCAAGAAGGCTGCCCCACTGGATGTCCTGGCCTATTGCGAAGATGACCTGGCCTGCAGGAATTTCCATCGTGTCCGCTTCATTGTACTGCGGGTTGAACTTGCCTGTCCCGGGGTCATATGCCTGCGTGCAGCGCTTGAAGATCACGGCCGTAACATTCCCCTCCGCATCCGTGTGGAGTTCCTTGGGCCCCCAGCTGTTGCAAATCTCTATGCCGTCTTCCAGGGTCTCCTTTACCTCCAGCCTGCTTGCGGGCATCTCGTCCGCCTTTTCAAGGCATACCATGCGGACGGCCTTGGCTCCCAGGCGCACTGCTGTGCGTGCGCAGTCCACGGCAACGTTGCCGCCGCCTACTACCACAACCTCTCCCTCATACGGGGTCTGCTCTGCAAGGGCCTTCTTGAGGTAATCCACGGCTATTGATGTCCCCTTTGCTGTGTCTCCGGGCACTCCGGGAAGCTTGCCGCCCTGGCAGCCTATGGCGATGTAGAAGGCCTTGTAGCCCTGCTCTTTGAGCTGCGCTATGGTGACGTCCTTGCCAACCTCCACGCCGCACTTGATCTCCACGCCGAGCTCTGCAAGGACAGCTATCTCGGAGTCTATTACGTCCTTTTCCAGCTTGTATGAAGGGATGCCGTACGTGAGCATTCCGCCGGGCTTAACATTCTTCTCAAAGACTGTGGGCCTGTAGCCCATTGCGGCAAGGTAGTATGCGCAGGAAAGGCCTGCCGGGCCCGCGCCGATTATGGCAATCTTATCCGTCCATTCTCCCATGAGTGAAGGGATTACCTTCTCCGGCACGAAGCGGTCTGAGGAGTTGCGCTCCAGCTCCGCCACGAACTTCTTGATGTCATCTATGGCAACCGGCGCGTCTATCTTTCCGCGGGTGCATGCGTCCTCGCAGCGCTTGTTGCAAACTCTCCCGCATACTGCAGGGAACGGGTTCTCTGTCTTTATCATGGCCAGGGCTTCCTTGTACTTGCCCTGGCGTGCAAGAGCTATATATGCCTGCACGGGCACATGCGCGGGACATGCCGCCTTGCAGGGGGATGAGCCTGTGGCGTATGTGTTGGACATGCGGTGCGTGTCCCTGTACTCCGGATCCCATGCGTACTCTCCCCAGCGGACCTTGTCCGGAAGGATGGCGTGTTCATACTCCACTTCCTTGCCGGCCTTGTCACAGAGCCTCTGGCCGAGCTTTACGGCCCCGGCCGGGCATATCTCAACGCACTTTCCGCAGGCAACGCAGTTCTCCTTTGTGACCTTGGCGGTGTATGCGGACCTGGAAAGGTTGGGGGTGTTGAAGTACATGGATGTGCGGAGCGCATGGCATATCTTGACATCGCAGTTGCAGATGTCGAAGATCATGTTCTCGCCGTCTATGTTGGTTATCTGGTGAACGAATCCGTTCTTCTCAGCGGCCTCCAGTATCTCCAGGGCGCGCTCCTTGGTTATATAGTGGGCCCTGTTGGTCTCAACGGCATAGTCTGCGAGGTCTCCGAGCTGTATGCACCAGTCATTGATGTCATCCCCGCAGCCCTCGTTGAGAACCATCGTGCAGGCTCTGCATGAGCAGATGCCGGCTGCGATGTGGCCGTCATACTTCTTGAGCCAGTATGATATATGCTCCAGGTCCACGGAAGTGTTCTCTGCGTTTATGGCCTTCTCAACTGGGATTACGTGCATTCCTATGCCGTCTCCGCCCTGGGGTATCATCTGCGTTATGCCGGCCAAGGGCTGGAAGGCCATCCTGTCGAAGAAGGACGTCACTGCCGGATGGGCCTTGATTCTGTCCACGGAGGAGTTGAGAAGCTCTGCGGCGCCGGGCACAAGGTACGGCATTATGTATCTCTTTACGCGCGGCTTGTCCTTGAGCTCCCCGTCATGGTCATAATTGTCGCCGTAGTCATAATATATGACTCCTATCCAGCACATCTCATCCAGGAGCTTCTGCAGGTCTGCCGCCTCATACTCCGGGTTCATCTTGAGCATATCTTCAAAGGAATACGGCTTGCGCTGCTTCATTTTATTGGCAACATCGCACATCTCCGGCGTGAGCACTTCCCTGAAGCCCCAGTATTCGGCATCCGTTGTCTTTATGCCCGTTATCTTGTGGAGCACAACGTCCGTTATCTTTTTGCCAAGCTTGGCGTACCGCTTGTCCAGCTCTTCCTCGCCCTGATACTTGCTTACAACCTCTTTGCTCTGTCCAGACATTATTAGTCTTCCTCCCCGGTTTCTGAATATGATTCTGTAACATATGCCGCACATTTTGCGGCTTTTGACTGGGGTCCCGGAAGCCTTCCCGGCCCCCGGGGCCATAATGGCTGCATACGCCTGCAGGCTTTACTTTGCCTTGAAGGCCTTTACAGTCCCGCGGAAAAACTCAGCGAGCTCTTCCATCCCCTCTCCGGTCTTTGCGGATACGGGGATTATTTTTGCGTCCCTGTTGCGGCAGAGGATATTGCGCTGCACCTTCTCAAGGGAGAAGTCAAAGTACGGCAGGGCGTCAATCTTGCTGATGACCACAAGCGAGGACTTTTCAAATATGAGCGGATACTTGAGGGGCTTGTCATCCCCTTCCGGCACGGAAAGGATGGTTATGCTCATGTGTGCTCCGGTGTCATACTCCGCAGGGCACACGAGGTTGCCGACGTTCTCTAAGAAAACGAGGTCCAGGCCCTTTTCCATCTCCGCAAGGCCCTGGGCAGTCATGCCGGCGTCCAGATGGCACATGCCGTCCGTATGGAGCTGCACGGATGCCACGCCCGTCTCCGCGGCCACCTGCACTGCGTCCTTGTCCGAGTCTATGTCTGCCTCCATTACCCCAATGCTGAACTCATCCTTTAGCATGCGTATGAGGCGTATGAGCGTTGTGGTCTTTCCCGCTCCCGGGGAAGACATGACGTTCACGAGATAAGTGCCCTGCGCCTTCAGCCTTTGGCGCAGAAGCTCCGCTTCCGCATCATTGTCCGCATACACGCTCTTGTTCAAAAGGATTGTCCTGACCGCTGCACCCATATCTTATACCGCTTATATAAAGCATATCCCACGCCGCGAAAAGACGCGGCGTGGCATGCCTGAATGCTGTTTATTTTTCAGATATTCCCTTATCTTTTGCAGATTCAGGAATTAATCCTTGAAGAACCTGCGAATGAGGTCCCTGGAGTACTCTGCCGTCTCCTCCATGTCTCCGAAGGACATGACTTCTCCGGCGTAATAGGTGTTGTCCCTGCCCTGCATTGACTCCACTTTGTCATACCAGCCAGCGGCGTAGTCCTCTGAGTTTACATGCGGGAAGTAGTACCAGTCATCTATGCGCTCTGTGACTTCGACAGGGAGCTGGGCCTTTGCCATGTCATCTATGGTTGTGGTCTGGGCTACATCGAAAGGCACGTCCTCCAGGCCGTCATGGTTGCGGAGCGTGAAGGTTACAAGGGGCTGCTCTGTGACCTCTGCAGCCGGCCAGCGGTGGTAGAACACCATAAGGTGGCCCATTGTCTCGGGGGTCATGTTGTCGAAGAAGTAGTAGGAAATCTTCGGGCAGTTGCCTTCAGCTGTGCGCACGGCCATCGTGAAGTACTTCTTGCTGCGGATCTTTGAGAAGAGCTCCTTCTCCTCATCCCTGGCGTCCCCGTACTCACAGAACATCTCAAGGGGTGTGCAGATAATGAGCTTGTCGAACTCCTCCACTGCGCCGTTCACTGTGACATACACCTTGCCGCCCTCACGCTTTACGGCGGTTACCTCACTGTTGAGAAGAGCGGGGTGCTTCAGGTGAGCATTGACGCCTCTCCAGATGGATTCAGTGCCTGTCTTCCATGTCCACAGCTTTCCTGTGTTGAGGAACTGGGCAACGGTGAAAGCGTCCAGGTACTTTAAAACATACGCTGCGGGGATCTCATCGAAATAGCCGTATCCGAATGCCGTGAAGGGTCCCTTCCATACCAGCTCCGCGTCCTCGCACTTGTTGAGCTTGAGAAACTCGTTGAACGGCATGCAAAGATCCTTGAGGTTGGGATTGTCTCCCTCTATATGCTGAAGCTTGAGCTCAGGAGACGGGCAGGGTCCTTCATACTTGCCCTGTGCCACTCCCCTGTGGCCGTTGACGTCATATCCCACATACTTTTTCTTGAGGATTTTGGCGAGCTTCCTCATTTTCATGTATTTCTTAAGAAGCGAGAATACGGACTGCTTTGCAGGAGTGCCGTCCGTGTTCTTGAACTCTCTTCCCATGGGAGGGCCGTCCAGATGCGTGGTTCCGCCGAACTCCTCGCACTCCGTGACAGCGAAGTATGTGCCGCAGCCCATGACTGCGCCCATCTCAATTGTCCTGTCTTCCCAGGTCCCGTCTGCATTCTTGCACTTCATGAGCGGTGAGAACGCCTTTCCGCCGACACGGTTGGTCTTCTCATAAACGACATAGTTTTCATACCCGGCCTTCTCCAGGTACATAGCCGCGCTCATTCCGGCAGGGCCGCCGCCTATGATGCAGATTCTCTCGTTCTTGTCTGCCATATTATTCCTCCATAACGGTTTTATATATCCAAAAACACCTTCCGGCGCTCTTTTCTTCTTCCGCCCTCCGCGGCCTCACTTCCGGCCGCAGATCCCCTCCGCCTTTCCGCGGATATACTCCGTGAGCTCTTCCACACCCTCATCCGTCCTGGCGCAGGTTACAAACACCGGCGCCTTTTCATTGCGCATGCGGATGTTCTCCTTTGCCCTATCCACAGAGAAGTCAAAGACAGGCATGACGTCCGTCTTGGTAATGGCCACCATAGTGGCAACCTCAAACATGAGCGGATATTTTAAGGGCTTGTCATCCCCCTCCGGCACGGACAGAAGAACCAGGTTCTCATGCGCGCCGGTGTCAAACTCCGCCGGGCACACAAGGTTGCCAATGTTCTCCAGAATGACAAAGTTGAGCCCGTCCACACCAAGGGCCTCCAGCGCCTCTTCCGACATCTGGCATGTTATGTGGCACGCCCCGCCTGTATGCATCTGGATGGTCTTCACCCCAGTGGCTTCCGCAATGGCTCCGGCATCTTCTTCCGAGTCTATGTCCGCTTCTATTACGCCAATGCAAAAATCCCCCTTCAGACGGTCTATGACCCGCTTTAAGAGCGTGGTCTTGCCGCTTCCGGGAGATGACATTACATTGAGATAAAAGACCCCCTTCCCCTTGAGGCCTTCACGGATTCTGCTAGCTCCCTGGTTGTTCCTGGAGATGATGTCTTCCTTGATCTCAACCGTTTTGTACGATGCCATTTTCTTGTGCCTTAAATACCCATCACATGCAGGAACGCCGCATGAAGATAATCCACACTTTGTTCGATAACATTATATCAAATCCCTTGGCGGAAAGTCAATAGAGCCCTGTGTTTTGACCTTGCACCGGCAACTAATTTTGTGCAGAAATTTTCCTTGACAAATACGCTGTTTCAATAATATACCACACTATTTCACAATTCGTCTATTTACTCATTCCGCCTTTTGCGCGCCCCTTATCCACGCAAGGTAATCCTCATATGCAAGGCTTCCGTCTGCCATCCCGAAGCCCAGCCATACGATGTCCTCATCCGTATACTCAAGCCGCAGTCCGTTCACCTTGGCGAACGCTAGCATGACCAGCACCCCCACTCTTTTGTTGCCGTCCAAAAAGGCATGGTTGGCAACAAGCCCGTATCCAAGCCTTGCTGCCTTCTCCTCTACTGTATGAAACAGGTCCACCCCTGCAAAGGTTGCAAACGGGGCCTCAAGGACAGACTCCAGAAGCCCTTCATCCCTTAGACCATAGCTTCCGCCTGTCTCCTGTATGATTCTGTCCTGCAGCTCTATTGCTGCACCTGATGATATCCGTATCATGTTGCAAGCTCCCTGAACGCATCCATATGCTTCCGCAGAATCTGCAGAGCCGCGGTGACTATAATCTCATCCATCTGTTCTCCCGTATACGTCCTCTCATCCGTGTCTTCCATAATGGGACTCCAATTGATGTTGTATGGAAATATTATAGGAACATTTGTTTCTACTGTCAACCATATTTTTGAATGTGTTTGCATTTTTATGTATGCAAAATCTTGTAATCATGCACATAATGTTGTATTACGCTGGCATTCAAGAAAGCTAACGCGTGAGATACTGTTATGTCTGCTTCATTGATACAGCTTAGAATAGATAATTCCTCTAGAATTCTGGCCTCCAGGATATGTGAAGCCATGGGCATAGACCTGCAGACATATCTCAGAATGTGCATAGCCAAGCTTAACCAGGAGATGAGAATCCCCTTCCCTATGGAGCTGGACCAGAAGACTATCGTTGGTATAAAAGCTACTATTACTTTAGACAATGCTGCGGCAAGGGCTTGGGAAACCGGGTACGCAGATATGACACTGGAAGAGATAAATGCCGAGATAGATGCCGCGAGAAAAGAGGCAGATATTAGGAACACCGAATTATAAGTTAGCCTTATATTGATACAATTCTTCAGCGTACCAATATCGAAAGTAGAATTCTTTTCATTATTTTTATTTTTGTAAATTTTTGAAAAAAAATGAATGATAAATGTATGAAATTATTTTATTTTTGCTTGCAATTGTTTATCTCTAATCGTATAATAAATGTACCAACGTTAAATTTCACTTCATGGAGGTAATAATATGTCAAGTTCATTAATTCAATTTAGAGAGGACGATTCTGCAAGAATCTTAGCATCTAAGATTTGTGAAGCGATGGGGATTGATTTACAGACCTATCTCAGAATATGCATTTCTAAGCTTAACCAAGAAGCAAAATTGCCTTTCTCTATGGAAGTAGACAAAAAGACCTTATCAGCTATAAAAGCCGGAATTGCTATGGATAAAGCAGCTGCAATATCCAAAGCATATGGCAACGATAAAATGACCTTAGATGAAATAAATGCCGAGATAGATGCAGCTAGAAAAGAGGCTGATTCTAGGAATAACGCAGAGAAAGAGGCAACGGGAATAGAAGCTGATGCAAGGAAGATTACTGCATGAATACCTATTATGCTGTTATTGACACGAATGTTATAATTTCATCTGCAATGAGCGCTAATTCATTCCCTCGTCAGGTCTATGATGCTATTAAAGACGGAATAATTGTTCCCTTATTAAGCGATGAGATTTTTGTCGAATACAACAACGTTATTAAACGATCCAAATTCCATTTCCCTAATGATGTGGTTAATGACATTCTTAACTTATTTATCACTCATGGAATATTCATGGATGGCACGCATCCGCTTGATGCAATAATACCAGATCTAAAGGATGTTATATTTTATGAGGTAGTCTTGGAAGCGCGTGACAAAACAGATGCATACCTTGTAACCGGCAATTCGAGGCATTTTCCAAAACAGACATTTATTGTTACTCCGCGTCAAATGATAAATATTATAAACGGATTAGCACCAGACCAGCTTGATATTGTTTCAAAAAACAATAACGAATCAGCGTAAGATTTATACCGCGATGAATCTACGCAATGGAATTCAGTATTGTATTAAAAAACGGACAGCCGTTATGGTTGCCCGTTTTGTTTTGCAGTATGGGTTATGCAGATGGCCTTATCAGGCCTGAGGGGTCTCAGCGTCATGCTTGGCTTTGGCCTTGGCAAGGATTTCAGCTGTGTTGGCTGCTTTGGCAGCCTCACGCTCCTTCTGGGCCTTCTTGAACTCCTTGCGGCGCTTGCGCATGATCCTGGCCTCCTTGGAGCCACAGTTGAACATTATCTTGAAGCAGCGCTTTACCTCATATCCGAGAATTACAGGTATCTTGCCCTCCGTCATGCGCATTGTGGTGCACTTCGGATGGTCGCGGTAGAGATGGATGGCATCAAACTCGCAGCGGGTCGTGCATATGCCGCAGCCAATGCACTTGTTGGGGTCCACGTATGATGCGCCGCAGGATAAGCAGCGCTTTGCTTCCTTTGCCACCTGCTCTTCGGTGAGAATGCCGCTTAAGTCTCTGAAAGACTTTGCAGCCTCATCTGCAGATGCAGAAAGAGGCGCTTCCTGGCGTCCGCAGTCATCGTATGCGGGGAAGGTAATGTCATCCGTGTTGAGAGGCGTGTAGTTGCGCCTGTCACGGCCTATGGTCATGGATGCCCTGGGCTGCACGTGGCGGTGCAGGCTCTCCGCAGCCTCGTGGCCGGCTGCTATTGCGTCTATCACGAACTTGGGTCCGGTGTACACATCGCCGCCCACGAAGATGTCCTCATCATCCGTCTGGTATGTGAATTTGTCCGCTACAGGATAGTTGCCGTGCCAGAACTTGACGTTTGTGCCCTCCAGGAGGCTCCCCCACTGGATGTCCTGGCCTATTGCAAAGATTACCTGGCCTGCGGAAAGCTCCATGGTGTTCTCTTCATTGTACTGCGGGTTGAACTTGCCTGTCTCAGGGTCTGTTACCTGCGTGCAGGCCTTGAAGACTACGGATGTTACATTGCCGTCCGCATCCGTCTTTATTTCCTTGGGCCCCCAGCTGTTGCATATCTCAATGCCTTCATCCAGGGTCTCTTTGATTTCCAGATTGCTTGCGGGCATCTCATCACGGCCCTCAAGGCATACCATGCGTACGGACTTTGCGCCCAGGCGCTCTGCTGTGCGTGCACAGTCCACTGCCACGTTGCCGCCGCCCACTACTATTACATCTCCGTCATACTCTGCGGGATTCTCCAGCGAGACTTTGAGGTAATCCACGGCAATGGATGTGCCCTTTGCTGTGTCTCCCGGAACTCCGGGGAGCTTGCCGCCCTGGCATCCTATGGCCACATAGAAGGCCTTGTATCCCTGCTCCTTGAGCTGGGCTATAGTGACGTCCTTGCCTACCTCTATGCCGCACTTTATCTCCACGCCGAGGTCTGTGAGCACGGAGATTTCCGAGTCTATAACTTCCTTTTCCAGCTTGTATGTGGGGATGCCGTATGTGAGCATTCCGCCGGGCTTTGAGTTCTTCTCAAAGACGGTGGGCCTGTATCCCATTGCAGCCAGATAGTATGCGCATGAAAGGCCTGCAGGGCCTGCGCCTATGATGGCAATCTTCTCTTTCCACTCTCCGAGAAGGGATGCTATGACCTTCTCCGGAACATATCTGTCCTCTGAGTTGCGCTCCTTCTCCGCAACGAACTTCTTGATGTCATCTATGGCAACCGGCGCGTCTATCTTTCCGCGGGTGCAGGCATCCTCGCAGCGCTTGTTGCAAACTCTCCCGCAGACTGCCGGGAAGGGGTTCTCGGACTTTATCATTGCAAGGGCTTCCTTGTACTTGCCCTGGCGTGCAAGAGCTATGTAGGCCTGTACAGGCACATGAGCGGGACATGCTGCCTTGCAGGGGGAGGAGCCTGTAGGGTATGTGTTGGACATGCGGGCGGTGTCCCTGTAATTCTCATCCCAGGCGTACTCTCCCCAGCGTACCTTGTCCGGAAGGATTGCATGAGGGTACTCCACTTCCCTGCCCTTCTTGTCACAGAGCCTCTGGCCCAGCTTTACCGCTCCGGCAGGGCAGGCCTCCGCGCACTTCCCGCATGCAACGCAGTTCTCCTTTGTGACCTTTGCGGTAAATGAGGACCTGGAAAGGTTGGGGCAGTTGAAGAGCTGTGACGTGCGGAGGCCCAAGCATATCTTCACATCGCAGTTGCATATTGCGAAGATTTTGTTCTCGCCGTCTATGTTGGTTATCTGATGCACGAAGCCGTTCTTTTCCGCCTGGTCTATTATCTCCAGGGCGCGCTCTTTGTCTATGTAATGGCCCCTTCCGGTCTCAACCATGTAATCCGCTATGTCTCCGAGCTGGATGCACCAGTCCTGATCATTGTCCGCGCATCCGTCTCCGAGCACGGAATGAGCCGCTCTGCATGAGCACATAGCCGCGCTTATGTGGCCCTCATACTTCTTGAGCCAGTATGAGATATGCTCCAGGTCCACGGACTCATTCGCTGCGTTTACAGCCTTCTCCACGGGAATGACATGCATTCCTATGCCGTCTCCGCCCTGGGGCACCATCTGCGTTATGCCTTCAAGGGAGTCAAATGCCATTCTCTCAAAGAATGATGTGACGGGCGGGTGAGCCTCTATCCTGCTCCAGGAAGAGTTGATGAACTCTGCAATTCCAGGGACATAGATGGGCAGCTTGTATCTCTTGATGCGGGGCTTGTCCTTGAGCTCCCCGTCATGGTCATAATTGTCGCCGTAATCATACTCCAGGATGCCTATCCAGGACATCTCCTCCAGTAGTTTGGACAGCTCCGCCGGCTCCTTCTCCGGATTCATCTGCACAAGCTCCTCCAGCGTGTACGGCTTGCGCAGTTTCATCTTGCTGATAATCTGAGTCATCTCCGGCGTGCAGACTTCCTTAAGGCCCCAGTACTCAGGGTCCTTTTCCTTCACGCCGGTAAACTTGTGCACCGTAACGTCCGTAATCCTTGAAGCCACTTTAAGCAGCGTCTTGTCCGGATTCTCTTCCCCCTGGTGCCTGCTCACAACATTGTCGTTCTTATTCTGCCAAGGCATAGCCCTTCCCCCAGATTCTTTTACATCCGCGCACATGTGTGTACGAATGTTTATATAACCATATTATATAATCCGGGCCGGGTGATAGTCAATACCGCCCAAAACCCGACGCCTAAAATTGAACATACTCCCACCTTTTTGCCAGCAACAAAAACGGACAGCCGCTGTAGGTTGTCCGCCGCCATATCATATGCCAAACTTCAGCTCCATATGGCCTTGCTGCTGTAATGCATGACCCGGCTCCATGCTATTTCAGCACTTTCCAGTATCCGCCTTTCCTTGAGCCGACACGCTCTATATAACCAGCACGAGCCAATATATCAATGTTATAATAGGCCGTTGTAGGCTTTAATCCAAGTATATTAGCTAAATCGTTTCGTGTTACATTAGGATTATTTCTTATTTCCGCAAGCATCCTGACCTGTGTTTCATTAAGCTTCTTTTCTTTTGGATCAACTGCTTCATCCACAGGTGTTGTTACTTTTACTGGATCTTTAGTCTCTGGCTTATTTTCCTGTGTATTGATTCTGTTGAATGGAATAGACACAGAAATAGCATTGTCAAAAAACCTGTATGCACTTAGGCCACATTTTTTAATTATGATTCTGACCCCACGGCCTGATTTTTCGCTTATGTGCAACTGAAGAAAGATTTCGGCTAGTTTAGGATTGACCGGTATAGAAACTCCCTCTTCAAATTGTTCCATTGACAACTCCGGAGGCAGACTGCCATGCGACAGGATTTCAATCCTGTCAGAGAAAACGCTTATCATCGGAGGATTGCAACTTACCCATTTGTTGTGGACAAATGCATTAATCATAGCCTCATGGAATGCAGCCTCATCAAACAAAGGCACATCAAGCCTTTCAACAATGCGATTGCGTTCATCTGCCTGTGGAATATTGAGAATTTTTCCATATCTCAAGGCATCATCAAGCGAATACAGCAGGCAAGTCATGCCAATCTCGGCAACCGAATACATCTTATCAGATTTGTCTGTACCAGCAAACATGGCAACCCTGATGGGAATATGGGAGTTGTCAGACAAGACCTGCGCCAGAATATTGTATTCCCCGCTCTCTGTATATAGGGACAGATTCTGCTTGAAAGTGTTACGGTTCAGCTCTATCCCTTTGGATGAATAGTAAAACAGCAGCTTTTCAAATGTCAGATCCTGGTATTCTGACGCGGTGTTGACCATTGATGCCAAACCATGCCTTAGGACAAAGAACAATTCCGCTTCCCTTTCAGGGTAATTAAAAACGTCTTCCCTACTGGATCCAATCCTGATATATCGCTTGTGATTGTACGCAACTGGGACATTCTTCGCCGCAGGGATTGTTAAAAGGACTAGCCGTTTGTCACCAATGAACACCTCTTCAAATTTGAAATTCACATCGGGAAACAATCCTGCAGATAGACGGTGCTGCAAAGGCTGACCCTTAACATCACCATTGAAGTCAAAAGATGTCCCTACAATTTTACGCAGGCCTGTTTCTTCATCTAAATAATTAGTCACGCCCCATATAAAGTAAGCAAATTTTCTCCCTTCAAGAGCAGCACAATTAGCTAAAGCTGAAATATAATGCCCTAATTCATCTGGCTGA
The DNA here is from genome assembly GCA_021204825.1 of Clostridia bacterium. GTDB lineage: Bacteria > Bacillota > Clostridia > Christensenellales > Borkfalkiaceae > Coproplasma. Next base: position 26,602 of record JAJPYR010000020.1, read on the forward strand.
AACCAGTTTTCCTTAAATTCAAGCCATTCTTCCTCATGGTCATATTTGATTAATTCACTGACAAGCTCTGTAGATGTCATAATCCAATCCAACCCTCATCTATGCTTATATTTACTTTTATTATCAGTTTTATTATCGGTTTTATTATC
>JAJPYR010000087.1 GCA_021204825.1 Clostridia bacterium
AAATCGCGAAGTCCAGCGGAAGGATTACTTGTTATTCACTCTCTTTACAAGCACAGAGCAGTATGCAGCTATGCCTAATCCCTGGCCAACGAATCCAAGCCCTTCGCATGTCCCTGCAGCAATAGCTATGTTCTGTAAAGGTGTAGCCGTGAGCTGTGCGAGACGTTCACGCATGGCATCTATATGAGGAGCAAGGCGAGGCTGCTCTGCCTGTATGGTAATAGAGAAATTCTCCGGCACAAATCCGGTAGCACGGACTATATCCAAGGTCTTCTTAAGAAGCTCGGTAGAATCGGCGCCACGGAAGATGTCTTCAGATGAGGGGAAGTAGCTGCCTATGTCCTTAAGGCCGGCCGCAGAGAAGAGAGCGTCTATTACGGCATGGAGAACCACGTCTCCATCGCTGTGGGCATCAAGTGCTCCGTCAGAGGGAATCTTCACTCCACAAAGCGTAACGAAGTCTCCTTCTGTAAAAGGATGGACATCTATACCTATGCCAACGCGCATGTCTCCGTGAGCGTCACGAGGAAGAACGGCAGGTGGCATCTCACGGAGGTAGTCTCCTTTGAATGTCAATTTGATGTTCTCCGGATCACCCTCTACGATATGAGGCGACTCTATATATTTGGCATACAAACTGCTATCGTCAGAGAAAGTCTCACCATCCTGTATCATCTTGTAGGCCTTTCTGAATTTATCTGTCATGAACCCCTGAGGAGTCTGAAGCGTATAAAGGTCATCTCTATTAAGGCGCCTGCGTATATCCCCGTTCTTGACTGTGACGGTTGTATCTGTGAAGTGCACGGCGCAAACGCCAGAGCCGTACTTTTGAACAGACTCTATGACATCGCAGATCAGGTCATGGGTCACGAAGGGACGGGCTCCATCGTGGATGAGAACGATTTCCCCTGTGACATTTTTCAGGGCATGTTTAACACTTTCCGTGCGTGTTTTTCCTCCCTGAACCACTGTATAGCCGAAAGGTGCCGCCAGGTTCCGTATGTCATCCAGGTCCTTCTTGTTGGCGGCAACTATGACCTCGTTGACCTCCGGGATGTCAAACTTGCGGAAAGTATGAAGTATGGCAGGGACACCATACAGAGGGGCGAGGAGCTTGTTCTTGCCGAATCCTGCTCTTTTGCCTTCGCCGGCTGCGCAAATGATTACACTTACTTTTTGACTTGGCATATATAGATTTGTATCCTTTATCAGATTATTGGTTATCCGTGTGGTTATCTTCGTGTTCCTGTTTGTCCGCCCTTAAATCCGCATCCGCTGGAGAGGGAGCAGGGGTGTTGTCTGCTGCGGCATCCGGCGCTGCAGCAGGAGGATGAGGGGGCATGATAAGCTCATCTGTCATAATGGGCTCATCTCCCTTGAGAGAAAGCTCTGTGTTGGCTGCGGCCAGGACTGCTGCCTTTATGCGGGCTTCTTTCTCGGCTTGGGCATTCATGCGCTGAGCTTTGTCCAGGCGTTTGCTGTTCTTAATAGAGGTTCCGAACACATCCGAGATGTCCATGACTGTTACAAAGGCATTCTCATCATATTGCGAGATAATGGCATGCATGCGCGCTACCTGGAACCTGTTTACCACGCAGTATATGACCTTCTTGTCAAGTTTTGAGTAGTATCCCTTGCCGTCAATAACGGTCAGGCCTCTGCCGAACTCTGCGGACAGGGCTTCGGCCACTGCAACGTACTTGCCCGGAGAGGGGATTATGAGGGCCCCTTTAGCCTTGTCCAGGCCCTCGGAGATGAAATCCACAGCCATGCCGTTCAGCACATATGCCACTATACTGTACAGAGGGATCTCCATTGTATATCCGTTTGGTGACATTCCCGCGCAGATGTATGTTATGCCTATTACGATATACAGTATAATATTGAATATAAGGACGAAGTTGCCGACCGAGAGGTTGATGCGCTTTGCAAATATTACCGCCAGCGTTTCTATGCCGTCCATTGTGCCGCCGCAGCGTATGGTGAGCCCGCTGCCAACGCCTGAGAGCAGGCCGCCGAAGATTGCGCATAAAAACATGTCATCCCCGGCGATGGGGGAGCCGTTTGCAAAGAACCCCGGGAACATGCCGGGAATCATGGTCTGGAAGACCAGGGACATCAGGGAGTAGAAGACAATGGCGTACAGAGAGTAGATGGTGAATGATGCTCCCTGTTTTTTGAATCCAAAAATGAAGATCGGGACGTTAATTACAACAAGGAACAGTGAAAGGGGCAGGTAGCTGGGGGTCAGGTTTCCCAGGAACATAGAGAGACCAGATACACCGCTGTCATACAACTCCAGAGGAGAAAGCAAAAGGGTGACGCCCACGGCATTAATGATGCCCGCCACAGTAAGCCATATGAAGTTGGATACGGAGAACTTTGCAGTTTTGAAAGCCTCTTTAACCGTCATGTTTCGTCTCCCAGAAGCTCATACATAGAGTCCGCTTCGTCCTTCTTCACGTTTTCCAGCACCTTCTTGACACGGAACTTTACCGTGCCGCTTGCAAAGGCAATCTCCACGACATCACCTTCCTTGATCTGCTTGCCAGGCTTGGCCTCCTTGCCGTTAACCAGCACTTTGCCGTTCTCGCAAGCCTCTTCCGCAAGGGTTCTGCGCTTCAAAACTCTTGAAACTTTGAGAAATTTGTCTATTCTCATACACCGTAAACTATATACTCTTAAACCAGTTTCTTCTCTGTCCAGGCCGGCCTGTGCCGGCCATTATTATGCCCCAATTCACACACCTGGAGGCATCTGAAGGCTTTCCGGAGCCTTTTGGTTTCCGCGTGTGGATTTCAAAGCATGCTGCATGCATCTGCGCCGCAGGGCAATGCCATGAAGGGAAGGGGCATGCGTCTTACATCCAGGCATTATACTACATTGATGTGTAAAACACCTTATATTTTTACGTGAAAATGAAATTTTCTAATTTTTCCGGGCGGCGCAAAAAAGCTTGACTTGCTTGACAAGGGGTGATATCATTGTACACTGTCATAAAATGGATTAGTATCATCCTCGCCGCTGAAATTCCGTTTTTGTGCACCCGCAAGGGTGCCTGAAAGGTGGCGTTCCTGCTTGAAATCCCCTAGATTATACAATAACTAACGGGTATTGTAAAGGAACGGCGGGTGCAAATTCCAAATTTCGCCAAAATTTCCAAAACGCTTTGTCAAGCTCCCGGAAAAAAAATTTTTTCCGGATCCGCTCATTTTCAAGGCCCGGATAGAGGTCCCGGAGAGGCTGCATCCGGCCACGGAAAGACGTGCGGATGGAGGCATACAAACATGCCTTTATGAGCTATGGCAGACAGCGTCAGGAGAGACTTATGGCGGGTTTTAGAGGGGTTTGGCCAATATATAACGGACAGTATATGCGGACGGATTCCAAGGCGGAATGGTACTGGATTCAGGGATGGACGCATGAGAACAGCTACAGGTATTTCTGGGTTTCCCTTTGTAAGACGGATGATATGAAGAGATATAGGATCGTTTAGGAGCTTTAAGAGGAAAAGGAAGTACACCGATTGTTTCCGGTGAAGAGATATATACGGATAATCGCCAGACAGGGCTGCGGGAAGGCACCGCGGCCGGATGTGAAAGACACGGGCCCCGAAAGGGCCGCAAGGAGTTCTGGTAATTCATGGAAAAAAGATTGACAGATGAGCTGGCCGGTCCCGCTCACAGGCACCAGTACGGCAAAATCAACAGAATCAAGTTCGGCAATATTGATGAGGTGATAGATATTCCGGACCTGGTTGAAATCCAGAAGGCAAGCTACAACAGCTTCATCAATGAAGGCATAACGGAAGTCTTCGAGGATTTCATGCCCATAACGGACTATTCCGACCGTTATGAGCTCTATTTCCTTTATCACTGGTTCGATGAACAGCCGAAGTATGACGAGAAGGAGTGCAGGAACAGGGATGCCACGTACGCAAGGGCAATGCATGTCCGCGTAAGGCTTATAAACAAGGTCACGGGGCAGCCTATGGAGCAGGATGTCTTCATGGGAGACATCCCCCTTATGACCGATTCCGGCTCTTTCATCATAAACGGCGCGGAAAGAGTTGTAGTCTCCCAGCTCGTGCGTTCCCCCGGCGTGTACAACGCAAGCTCAAGGGACAAGACAGGCAAGGAGATGTTCGCCACGACAGTCATCCCCTCAAGGGGCGCATGGCTGGAGTTTGAGCAGGATGCGCAGGGCGTTCTCTGGGTCCATGTGGACAGAAAGAGAAAGATATGCGCAACCGTCCTTCTCCGAGCCCTGGGGTACGGTTCAGACCGCGTGATACGCGACCTGTTCCCCGGGGACCAGATGATAGAGAACACTATAGCAAAGGATTCAACGAAGTCCGAGTCAGACGGGCTTATAGAGCTGTACCGAAGACTCCGCCCCGGCGAAATACCCACAGAGGCTTCCGTAAAGCAGCACCTTAACAACCTCTTCTACGATCCCCGCAGATATGACGTGGTTAAGGTCGGAAGGTACAAGTTCAACAAGAAGCTCAACCTTGCATACCGTCTTCCCGGATGCAAGCTTGCGGATGACATAGCAGACCCTGAGACGGGCGAGATAATAGCCCACGCAGGGGAGATATGCACAGAGGATCAGGCCCTTGCAATGGAGGACTGCGGCATAAACGCCGTGGACGTCCTGGTGTCTGATGCCGCAAAGGGCGAGATACGCCACCGCATCATAGCCAACCATTCCGTGCGCTGGTCCTCGCTTTCAGACAAGCCGCACAAGATGTTCGGCCTGCTGCCCCGCGTTTACTATCCCAACTTCGAGTTCATGCGCCTCATTGCCGCAGAGTGCGAGACAATGTCCGAAGAGGACGTTGCCGCAAAGTACTGCACTGAGATAAACGAGCTGTTCTATACGGAAGAGAAGGGCGAGTCCGAGAATGACAAGCCGGAGGACAAGAAGAACAGGGAGCGCCGCAAGGACACAAGGATCCGCTTCGTGCAGGCCTGCAAGCTCTTCAATGAGCTCTTAGGCTCAGACAAGACAGCCATAGATGATGAAGAGAGGAAGACCATAAAGCCCATCGTGGAGAAGCTTGCGTACAAGCACATAACCCGCGATGACATCGTGGCCTCCATATCAACCAACCTGGACCTCCAGTACGGGATAGGCACGATAGACAACATAGACCACCTGGGCAACAGGCGTGTCCGCTCTGTGGGCGAGCTTCTTACCAACCAGCTCCGCATAGGAATCGCAAGGCTGGAAAAGCTCATAAAGGAGCGCATGGCAACGCAGGATGCCACGGAAGTGACCCCCTCAGGGCTTGTGAACGTAAGACCCGTATCTGCAGTAATACGTGAGTTTTTCGGCTCCTCACAGCTCTCACAGTTCATGGACCAGACCAACCCCGCGGCAGAGCTTACGCACAAGAGAAAGCTCTCCGCCTTGGGCCCCGGCGGACTGAACAGGGACAGGGCAACCTTTGAAGTGCGAGACGTGCACCATTCACACTACGGAAGGCTTTGCCCCATAGAGACCCCCGAAGGACAGAACATAGGGCTTATATCATCCCTTGCCACCTTCTCCAAGGTCAACGAGTACGGCTTCATAATGAGCCCGTACAGGAAGGTTGTGAAGGACGAGAACGGCATCCCCACGGTCACGGACCATGTGGACTACCTCACCGCGGACGAAGAGGACCGCTACACGGTGGCGCAGGCAAACGAGCCCCTGGACAAGAACAACCACTTCGTAAACAGCCACATAGGCTGCAGGCGCCAGGACCTTATAACCCAGCGCCCGCCCGCAGACATAGATTACATGGATGTCTCCCCTAAGCAGCTCGTGTCCGTAGCCACGGCCCTTATTCCGTTCCTTGAGAACGATGACACCAACCGCGCGCTCATGGGCTCCAACATGCAGCGCCAGGCAGTGCCTTTAATGAAGACGGAGGGCGCCGTTGTTGCAACGGGAATAGAGGCAGCCATAGCGCGTGACTCCGGCGTCCTTGTGAACGCCAAGAAGGCCGGCACGGCAGTGGCCGTATCCTCGGACTCCATAAAGATAAAGGAAGAGAGCGGCCTTATAACGGAGTACAAGCTGAAGAAGTTTGAGCGCTCCAACCAGGGCACCTGCTTAAACCAGAGGCCCATAATCCACACGGGAGACCATGTGGAGGCCGGCGAGATAATCGCGGACGGCCCCGCAACCTCCAACGGAGAGCTTGCCCTCGGCAAGAACATCCTCGTGGGATACATGGAGTGGGAAGGATACAACTTCGAGGACGC
>JAJPYR010000015.1 GCA_021204825.1 Clostridia bacterium
AATTTGCACAGAACGGCACGGGACGGCCATATGGAGCCATTTGACATTTCCCCTTCAAGTGAGTACAATACACTTGCAGGCAGTGAATGCACTGCATCTGCATGCGCATAAGCTTTTGCTCCCGTGCGCAGGACACTGTGCCGGAAGCCGCGCAGATGCTGTGCGGCAGCATATGAGACCTTGGAGACGGATATGACAACAGACTGGGATGCCACATACTTCAATCCTAAAGATGTCCTGGAGTGCGGGCAGATATTCCGCTTCAGCCCCTTTAAAGAGGGTTACTTTGTCATATCCAGAGACAAGGCATGCTACCTGCATACGGACGGGGCGGCAACGTACATAGAGTGCGAGCCGGAGGATACGGACTACTTCTATGCGTTCTTTGACCTTGCAAGGTCCTACAAGGACATAGTCTCCAGAGCGAAGTCATACGGCATACCTCTCCTCTCCAAAGCCGCGGAAGAGTGCAAGGGCCTGAGGCTTTTAAACCAGGACCGCGAGGAGATGATATACTCCTTCATTATCTCGCAGAACAACAACATACCGCGCATAAAGGGCATTATTTCCAGGATATGCGAAGGGCTGGGCGAGAAACAAATGTTCATGAACGAACCCTATTACACCTTTCCCTCCTCCGAAAGGCTTGCCTCTGTGGACGCCTCATATTACAAATCCCTGGGCTGCGGGTACAGGGACGCATACCTTGCGGAAGTGTCCGCTAAAATTGCCGCAGAGGGCATCTCACACCTTAACGGGCTGGACGCCATATCCTTAAAGAAGGAGCTCATGAAGTACAAGGGCATTGGCGGGAAAGTGGCGGACTGCATAGCCCTCTTCGGGTTCTCACAGAGGGAAAGCTTTCCTGTGGACACGTGGATAGAGAAGGCGTACCGCGAGGACTTCCACGGGACACTGAAGTCCCGGGACGAAATAACGAGATACTTTATGGATCTGTTCGGCACCGATGCCGGATACATGCAGCAGTACATATTCTACGGAAAACGGGAGGGACTCTGACATGCCGGATTACTTTTCCCACAACATGGCTGCAGACGCCATCTATGACCGTCTGCCCCGGCAGTACAAGGACATGATAACGGATCATGACCTGTACCTTTTAGGCTCACAGGGCGGCGATTTGTACTTCTTCTACAACAGCTTCTTATCCAGCAAGAACGTTGGCCGCATGCTTCACGGACGCAGGCCTGCGGAGCTGTTTGAGACCTTCATACAGGGAAACGGGGACCCTTCCTACATCGCCGGCTTTGCCACGCACTACGCCATGGACTCCATCCTGCACCCGTACGTCTACATGTGCCAGGACTCCCGCCGCAAGGGATTCTTCTTCCACATGAAGTTTGAGTCCGACTTAGGGCTTTTCATCTCCAAAGAGCTTAACGTTCCCCGTGACAGGATGCCCAAGGACGTTATCCTGTCCAAGGCGGAAAAGATATACGAAAACCTGGCGCTTGTGGATGACAGGGCTACCCTTAAGGGCGCGGAGAAAGGCCTGAAGGGCTTTGAAAGATACGTGACGCACTTTTACAGGACATGCAAGGACACATACCGTGTGAAAAACTATGACTTTGATGCTCTCCATGACCCCCTGCAGCAGGCCATACAAAAAGGTGTCATCTGCGTGGAACAGGTACTGGACGGCAACCTGGATCCGGCGCTGTTTGAGGCTGGCTTTTCCGAGCACACCATCCGGACGCCGGAAACTGCTGGAGGCCACGCAGAAGAATGATATGATGACATAACAACAGCCTATATACTGAAAGGGCTCCCTTTAATGGGGAGCCCTTTTCTAACGCGTTATTATACTGTTTCTTTGTGCAGATTATCCAATCCGGATCTCAAACCTGGCCATGTAACTGTCCGTATACGTGTTGTACGGCACGAAGGTGTATGTGACCCCGGATTCATAACCGGAGAGATCCATGGCGCTGCCGTTGGAGAGCTCATACAGGCGTATGAAGTCATCTTCCTTGTACACGCCAATCTCTGTAGCCTGCATGAAGTCCTGCCCGCAGGCCTCACATATGCACGTGAAGGACAGAGCCCCTGTCTTATCATCATACGTGTGGGTGAGCACCGGTTCATGCAGCAGCTCCCCGTCTGCCAAGGGATACGGATTCTTTTCACTGCATCCCGCAAAGGCCGCAGAGGCAAGAACGGCGGCGGTAATGCCTGCGCAGAAGGATATAACACTGGTCTTCCTTTTCATAGCAAAAGCCCTTAACTGCGCATACGGGTGCGCTCTTATGTATCTTCCCGGCGGGATTAAAGGATGGCTGAAAGCCTGTCTGCCAGCTGCGCGAACATCTCCGGGGTGAAGGTCTCCCCGCGGGCTTTGGCGTTACCGGAAATATCACAAACAATTGTTTCTGCTGTATCCCTTGGGAGGCTGAACACGGACATGAGGTTGTTGGCGTATGTCTTGCGGCGGGAAAGAAAAGCCGCACGGACTGCCCTCTTGTACATCTCCTTGTCCTGCACCGGTATGCGTCCGTCCTGGATGGAGATGGTAATTACGGCGCTGTCCACGTCCGGCATGGGATAGAAGACGGTGCGGGGCACAAAGCGCATTTTCTCCACGGTTGCCCGCAGGGCTATGTTTGCCGTTATGGCCCCGTATTCTGCCGTTCCGGCAGAGGCGCACAGGCGGTCTGCCATCTCATTCTGCACCATAACCGTTATGGAGCTGCATTTTGCGGACTCCTCCACCACCTTGCAAATAAGGGGCGTTGTGAGATAATACGGCAGGTTTGCCACAACTTTGTAGCTGTCCAGACCCTTCTCCAGGGCGGGCATGTCTGCCTTTAGAAAGTCCTGGTATATGACCTGCACATTGGGGTACGGCATTAAGGTGGTGCGGATAACGGGCTCCAGGGAGCGGTCTACCTCGTACGTTATGACCTTCTTTGCCTTTGCGGCAATGGCACGGGTAAGCGTGCCTGCCCCGCAGCCGATCTCCAGGACAGTGTCCTCCTCCGCAACTCCTGCGAGAGACACGATGGAGTCCAGAAGATTCCTGTCTGTTATGAAGTTCTGTCCGAGGCGCTTCTTGAAGGTGAATCCGTGCACCTTCAAAAGGGCGTATATCTCATTGTCCATCATGATTTCATGTCCCGCTTGGATCTCACTGTGGGGTTGTCCCGCTTTGCGTTGTCTGTCCTGCTGAGTGCATTGCTCTGGAAGCCGTCTCTTATGCAGGCATTGCCACAGAGGATTCTCTCTGTCCGCAGGCAAGGTCTGTCCTTTCTGTGGCCGTCAGAGAGCTCCCAGGTGCGCTGTATTGCGCAGAATGGAGCCTTCCGGCTAGTTGTTAAGCTTGGGGAAAAGGCGGTGTGCGTTGGCCCAGACGGTCTCTGTCATGGTCTCTAAAGAGACCTCTTTAAGGGCTGCCATGTTGGCGGCTATTTCCGGGATATTCAAGGGTGTATTTGGAAATATGCCGTGCTGTGAGGCAGGGGAAAGGTACGGGCTGTCCGTCTCCGTCATAAGGCGGTCCATTCTCAAGGCCTTAAGGCTCCTTCTGGGCTTCTTGGAGCCGGAATAGGTGCTTGTGCCCCCGAATGAGAAATACAGGCCCATCTTTTCCAGTATGGCGGCTGTCTCAGGGGAATGGGAATAGCAGTGCATGAGCACCCCGTTGGAGAGAAGGTCCCGGTGCTCCTGGAGGATGGTTAGCATATCTTCCGCACAGTCTCTGGAATGGATCTGGATGGGCATGCCAAGGGAGCTGGCAAGCTCCATCTGGCGTATGAACATCTCCTTCTCCAAAGGCTTGTCTGTGGTGTCCGGGTAATGGTAATCCAGGCCAATTTCGCCTATTGCCACGCATTTGGGGTGTCTTGACAGGTCTGCTATGCGGTCTAAATCACCCTCATGATATTTGGAAAGCTCTGTAGGATGAAATCCCGCCGTGAAATAACAGGCGGGATATTTGTCTGCTAAAGCAGCGGAAAGCTCTGAAGTGGCCAGGTCATACCCTGCGGCTATGACCTTCTCCACGCCGGCATCTGCAAGGCGGGAAAAGAGGTCATCCATGGAGCCGTAGCAGTCTCCGTCCAGATGGCAGTGTACATCTATGTATCTCAAGACAGTGTGCTCCCTGCGGGAAGATCCTTTTCTGAAGAGATGACGGACAGGGTGCCGTCCGGGCCTTCGGCGCATATTATCATGCCCTCGGATACAAGGCCCTTCATCTCTCTCGGGGGAAGGTTAACGACTACGACAACGGACTTCCCCACCATCTCCTGTGCCGTGTAATGCTGCGCTATGCCGGACAGGACGGAGATGCACCTGTCTCCGATGTCTATGGTCTCATGCAAAAGCTTGGACTTCTTGACGGGCTCGCAGGCAACCACCTTGCCCACACGCATGTCTATCTTAGCGAAGTCATCTATGGTTATCTGGTCCTTTATGGGCTTTACGGGTGCAGCGGATGCCATCTGCGCTGCGGAAATCTTGTCTATCATAGGCTGTATGTCCTTGTGGTTAAGCCTCTCAAAGAGCGTTGCAGGCTCCTTGGAGACGGTGTATGCATCCCTGTATGCGAATGTGGCGAGCGTGTCCCACTCCCTTTCCGTGCCTCCAATCTCCGTAAAGATCTTTTGCGCGGTGTCCGGCATGAAGGGCTGCAGGAGCGTTGCTCCAATCTCTATTGCCGCCAGCAGATTGTACACAACCCCTTCCAGGCGGCCTGCATTCTCCGGGTTCCTTGCAAGGATCCAGGGTTCTGTCTCATCTATGTACTTGTTGGCCCTTCTGAGAAGCGTCCAAAGGGCATCCAAAGCATCCGCCACACGGAAGTCTTCCATCCTGGCAGCCACCTTGTCCCTCGCGTCTTCCGCAACAGAGGCGAGGTCCGCATCCTCCGGATGGTCCGTAGCCGTTTTGCGGACAGTACCGTTAAAGTACTTGTTAGCCATGGTAACGGTGCGCTTTACGAGGTTGCCAAGGATGTTGGCAAGATCTGAGTTGCAGCGCTCCGTCATGAGCTCCCAGGTTATGATGCCGTCATCCGCATACGGCATCTCATGGAGCACAAAGTACCTTGTGGCATCCACGCCGTATATGTCCGCGAGGTCATCCGCATATATCACATTGCCCTTGGACTTGGACATCTTGTCTCCGCCCTGCAGAAGCCAGGGATGGCCGAAGACCGTCTCCGGAATGGGCTCTCCGAGAGCCATTAGGAATATGGGCCAGTATATAGTGTGGAAACGCACAATGTCCTTTCCTATTACGTGCACATTTGCAGGCCAGTACCTTTTGTACATCTCCGAAGACCCGTCCGGGTCATATCCTAAGCCTGTTATATAGTTTGTTAACGCATCCAGCCATACGTACACCACGTGCTTGGGGTCAAAGTCCACAGGAATGCCCCACGTGAACGTGGACCTGGACACGCACAGGTCCTGCAGCTTGCACTTCAATGTGCCCCTCTCGCAGGCCTCCAGAAGCTCTGCATCCGTCTTTCCAACAAACTCATCCGAAAGAAGGAAGTTGTTCATCATCTCATTCTTTCTTATGGCCGGCTGTATGAACCTGGGGTGGGTTAAGATATGCTTTACAAGCGCAGGGGCATACCTGCTCATGCGGAAGAAGTATGTCTCCTCCTTTGCAAGCTTTACCTCCCTGCCGCAGTCCGGGCACTTTCCGTCCTTAAGCTGGCTCTCCGTCCAGAAGCTCTCGCACGGGGTGCAGTACCAGCCCTCATACGTGCTCTTGTATATATCCCCCTGGTCATAGAACTTTTTGAACATCTTCTGGACCGTTCTTTCATGGTACTCATCCGTAGTCCTCATGAACCTGTCATAGCTTATGTTCATCCTGTCCCAGATGCCCTTTATGACATCCACGACCCCGTCCACATACTCTTTAGGCTTCATGCCCTTCTCTGCAGCCTTCTGCTCTATCTTCAATCCATGCTCATCTGTTCCGGTCTGGAAACGCACGTCATACCCCTGGAGACGCTTGAACCTTGCAATGGCATCCGAAAGTATGATCTCGTACGTGTTGCCTATATGCGGCTTGCCGGACGTATACGTAATGGCTGTAGTGATGTAATACTTCTCTTTCATGCTGCCTCCTGCCGCCTCGCATTCCCTCTCTCTCATGCGGCTGTCCAGATCTTCTCAAACCGGCCGTTTCCGCAGAAAATTTTCCGCGCACACCCCGGTCCCGTATGTTATCCTGTACATGTCCCCTGCAG
>JAJPYR010000096.1 GCA_021204825.1 Clostridia bacterium
TGCCTCATACCTGTATGTCTCATAATACTTGTAGCCGAGATAGATGTCCTCTTCGTAGTCCAGGCCGGTAAAACCGGTGCTGGTTAATTTTTCTGAGGTTGTTCCATCAGCCGCTGTGATAGTTTCGGACGTAGCATATGTGGAGTCGAATGTGTTTGCGTATGTGGGGTCATTTGTAAAGTCATTGGTCCATTCATCCACTGTTCTGCCGGAAGGATTAACTGTACCGTTGAGGATCTGTCCCACTGCAGAGATGCCGCCGTCTCCGAGCCTTCCGATCCATGCTATGGCATTGATCTTGGAATCATTGTTCAGATTGCCCATCTCGAAGATATTGCTGGAGCTGTACAGCACGATGACTTTTTTGCAGGTCTCCTCGGCAATGGCTATCATCTCCTGCTCAGATGCAGTAAGCTCAAGCTCATGCTTGTCGGCTTTTCCGGCTTCGTGAGTCCAGCCCTGGTCTTCGCCGAGATAAGTCTCATCTTCCTTTTCGCCTGTGTCAAGGGAGCGGTCACTGGACTCTCCGGCTGTTCCTCTGGCAATGACGACGATGGCCGCATCGTTGTAAGCCCTTATGGACTGCTTCTGCAAAGGTGTGAGAGCTGTTTCATTGCCGAAATCCGACTTTGATGCATTATCATTGTCATAGAGCTCTTTGAGTGTGGGATTAACTTTGAACCCGGCATCCGCAAGGCTCTCGGTAATGCTTCCTGAGGTTTCACTCATGCAATCCTGTGCAAGTCCCAGGACGCTGACTCTTGCGCCGGAATTCAAAGGAAGCGTTCCGTCATTCTTCAGAAGAGTGACGCCTTCTGAGGCAAGTTCCTCATTCAGCTCTTCGCTGGCAGCCAGAATCTGATCCTTTGAAGTGTAGTCCGTATAGAACCGCCCGTTCGCTGAAGTGTCCGCCGCCTGGGCAAAGATGGTTGAGGTCCCAAGGCATACAGCCAGAAGCGCACATGCCGCTATGGTTGCAGCCAAGGTAAGCTTTTTAGTAGTTGCTTTCACTCGATTTTCCTCCTGAAAATATTTCAATGTGTGAAAAAAGCGAAACTGTTACAAGCTTCAGCATGCGCCATATGTGAACAAAATCAGATATTCCTGCAGGAAACAAACACTATCCCCTTGCATGCTGAAACATCTTAAAATTTTATTCAAAAATTTCTGGCATCCCCGTTTTGGGTTGAAACTGTTCATTACAGGATTATTTTCAGAAGGACTGGTCAAAACCGGTTGCATTTATGCCAAAAACGGAAAAGGGACAGGATTGGCACCTGTCCCTTTTATTGCAAAATCATTGGTTTCGGATTGAAATTGATACAGTTCATCTCTGCAGCATGTTGTCAAAGCTCTTCAATGGCCTGTCTGTTTTGACACATTATGTGGCAGAGCGCTGTATGCAGCAGCTGCTACTGCGCTATAAAGATCCCTGCGTGGATGTATTTATGAAGCCTGCTGCGCAGCTATCGGTTGCCCAACAGGCATGAAAGCATTGAGCACGAAATACTTTCTGCTGTATCTGAACTCTGCATACCCTGAGTATTTCTGGACTATCCTGCGTATGCTTAAAGACCCGTATCCATGATTATTGTCTCCCTCCTTGCTTGTTACGGGAAGGCCGTCCGCAAAGGCCGGGGCGCTGGAACAGTGGTTGGATATCTCAATGTATATAAGGTCGCTTTCCCTTCCCACGTGCACGCTTATGACCCGCTTGTCCTCATCCTCCTTTTCACTGGCCTCTATGGCATTCTCCAGGGCATTGTCAAAGAGCATGTAGATGTCAAAACCGGTCATGAATCCCAGGTCCCTGGCATCTATGACGTAGTCAAAGCATATGCTGTTCCTGTCACAGATAAGCTTCTTCTCTGTCAGCACAAAGTCAAGGTCATGATTGCCTGTATTGGAGATGCTGTCATATGAGCTTAAAGCGCTGCTTATTTCACCCAAATACCCGTCCTTGCCGCCCGGCAGGCCGCCCTTCTCCTCAAGTTCCCTGACATAGCGCTTAAGGTCATGGCATTTGATGTTTATAACGTCTATGTTTGCAAGCAGCTCCTTGTACTGTTTCTCCTTCATCTCATCCATGATTTTCTGTTCGTGCACCCTGAACGACTTGCTTAAGTCACTGTACTCCCTGCCCATGAGAATGATGTTCAGAAGGCACCACAGAACATAGATCAAAAAACCGTACCACAGGCCGTATATGCCTACCATGACAAGAAGGTTGTACAGGAAGATTGTGATGATAATCCTGGCAACTTCCAGAATGATGGTGCTGGCCGTATATATGCTGCTGATATATATCTCTTCCCTGATGCCGCGTATTATAATAACCCACATAATGAGATATACTGCACAGCACACAGCCAGGGCACAGACAATCTTCCACGCGACAGGCAAAGCCGTCATGCAGAAAATCTGCACGCCGCAGGCAAACATGGTCTGAAGCATGCAGTACATGACAGACCAGATTATAACAATGCGCTTGTGTGAAACTTCAAAAAAGAAAAAGCATGAGACAGTAGTGCCGGTGACCATAAAGAACAGCCTGTTCGGAACAGGGATGATATATTCCCAGACTCCGGAGTAAGCCAGAAACATGAATACTGCAAAAATCAGGACGCCGGACACTGCATATGCCGCTGCATGACTCCTTTTTCTCCTTATGCGGAAGAAAGAAAGAGCCATTGCCATTATAATAATCTCCAGAACGGCATAGTATGCCAGTTCATTCAAGGGGATGGCATACTCAAACATTTCCGCTCTTCATCCCTCCGATGTATATGGTGAGAGCCCTTCCGAACTCCTTCTCCTTCGCACGGCTTATAGGAATCTTGTCCCCGTGCACAGTTGCCGTCCTTCCCTCTATTGTCTCCACATACGCAAGGTTCACAAGGTAGCTCTTTCCGCAGCTTGCAAAGCTGCCGCCCTTTAAATCCTCCTCCACTTCAGCCATGGTCCTGCGCATCTGGAAGTTTCCCCTTGCCGTGTGGTATATGACATTGTGGGCATCATTCTCCACATAGTACAGCTCAGACATCTTCACAATCTCTTTCTTGTCCTTCAGGGGGATTATTACAGGCAGATCCTTGTTGAGATCCCGGATGTTCCTGGCCTTCTCCATCTTGGACACAAAGTTGAAGTACGTGACAGGCTTTACAATGAAGTCCAGAGCCCCTACCTCATACCCGTTTATGGCATAATTGGCGAGGTTGGTTGTGAAAATGATGCTCACGGTCTGATCTGCAAGCCTTAATTTCCTCGCTGCATCCATGCCGTTTATCATTGGCAGGTCTATGTCCATGAAGACTGCGAAAAAGGAGCCGTCATAGTCCGAAAGGAAGTCCACAGCACTGTGGAAGACAACGGCCTGCACGTTTTTGCCGTTCTCTTCATTATACTGCCTTACATAGTTAAGCAGCATATTGGAGCAGCTTATCTCATCTTCCACAATAGCGATTCTGTCCATATGATCCTCCGGGAGACAGTTCTCTTATTAGACGCGCATGGTCCACGCACATCCTTATATGACCTTCTGTGGGAAATGTGTGTGGTGCTTGCTGTCCGTATACGGCCGTGTTCTGCCGAATACGGCCTGTATGAAAGCCGGCAGTACGGCCGGACTGTTCCGTCTGCAGGCAGACAGGGAATCTTGTTCAGGAGCAAAACGGCCCCATCTGAACTCATTTGCTTAGAAACAGCATTACATGTGGCAATTCCCTGGATTTTGTTAAGGCTGATTAGGGATATGTGGCACGCGCGTAGCACGTGCCACTTTTTTATCCGTAGGATAAAAAATCTGTTCGATTTTCAATACGGGTTTTCCGGTTTTTTGCTTGATTCCACGCCCTGGATGCTTCTCATCTGCCTTAGCTGAAGCATGCATGGGGTCATAGTCCCGGACGCATCTTCCCGTTCTGCGCTGTTTGACCGTATCTTTATGCCACGATGATGAAGATTTTGACATAATTCTGTTATTTCGTGACACAGCCTGTCTGTATTATACCACTTATTTGGGAAAGTCAAGTTGCAAAGAGTATTGATTTGGTTTCAGAACATAAAAAATTGCAATAAAAAACCCATCCTATTGCATCTGAACAGGGTGGGATGACACGGCGCCCGACATATGATTGTGCTGAACCCATCTAAGACAATTCCCGGAGGGGCGGCCTCCGGGAACGTCTTGATGTGGTTATGATTTGGAATATTGTTGGTATATTTATTCCTACGGAAATGTTGCCAATGCATATTCTAATCATGGGTCTGCCTTGCGGCAGTATATGAGGAATGATGCTGTGTTATCTGTTTGGGTTAGGACTTGCTGTCCGGGCTGTCTCCAGATGCACCTGCATCTGTGCCGGTTGAGTCTGAAGACTTCTTATGCTTGAAGACTTCAGCCACTACGTAGCATGCTGCTGAGCCTACTACAAGAACAATGCCTATAACCTCAAGGGCTATAAGGAGTGCCTGCCACCAAGGGGTTACGGATACGATGGTCGTGCTTGAAGATATGCCGTTCATTGCAGCGCTGAAGTTGCAGACAACGTACAGGATCCTGTGGGATGCATCGCGCATCATGTTGCAGAAGCGCGCGCTGGAAGCATAATCATCAAGGTCTGCGGATGTTCCAGTGCCGTCATACAGGCAAGTGCCGTTCATGATGCCGTCATAGAAGGTCATGTACGTTCCGCCGTTGCCGGATGATGCGTCTGTGATGGAGAAGCCATCGAAATCCCACTCATCACGGGCGATGTTAATCATTATGCCGGAGCATGCGGATGACCATACACATCCTACGCGGTTGAAGGACGTCATGATTGCATGGGCATTACCTATGGAAGGACGCATGCTGTACTCGAACGGAAGCAGGTAAATCTCACGCGCTTCCTGCTCATTGAGCCATACGCCCACGCCGTTTCTGTTGGTCTCGCACTCGTTGAACGCGAAGTGCTTTACGTATGCGACAACGCCGCGCTCCTGGATGCCCTTTACCTCGGCTACGGAAGCCATGCCGGAAAGATAAGGGTCTTCGGAGAAGTACTCATGAGCTCTGCCGCAGAACGGTGTCCTGTGGATGTTCACGCCGGGAGCGTACAGTCCCTGGACTCCCGCCATGATGCAGTCGTCGCCCATAAGGTTGCCAATGCGCTCAAGGAGTTCATCGTTGAAAGATGCAGCCCATATTCCTTCACTGGGCATGCAGCATCCGGTAACTGATCCGGTTACGCTTGTAGGGCCGTTCTCGTCCACAGTTGCAGGTTTTGCAACGGATGATACGGCGTTGGTGAGATGATAGCCGTCACATATGAGGAGCGCCTGCTCTGCATATGTCATCTGGTCCAGAAGTTTGTCCCAGTCCTCATCTACGTAATCCTTGCCGCGGAGCATGGCAAGCGTAATATTGTTGCTTGCGCCGTACGTGGGCATTGCGGAGCCGTCCTCCTCGAGTTCGTTGTCACTGTGGAGGTCTGTCTGCATCTGGGTTGTGGCTATGGAAAGAGTAACGGCTGCGGAAGGCCATGTGCCTGTCCAGTTGTTTCTGGAGACGTATGTCACGCTGTTTGACCCGGATCCGCTGTACCTGTTAATGTCTGCGGAATCCAGCTGGTTGGTTATGGCTGCGCCCGTCTCGGAAGATGTGGAGTATGTGAGGTTGACGGAGTTGCCGCTTAAATCTGTCTTGACGTTGTTGTTGTCTGTCTCAATGGGAACCTCTACCTTGCCGACAAGATCCTTGTTGCCTGTGGCATCCTTGTTGCCTATGGCATACATCTTGTTTGCACAGGAGCTGTCTATGATTCCATCATCTATCTTTGCTGCAAGAATGTTGTTGATGGCGTCATGAGAGTCTGAAGCCGCTGTGATGTAGTAGTTGCCGGGGTCTACGATGTATGTCTCGGCACAGTTGCTGTCATATGACTTGAACTGCTCTTTGTCTACAGTGATGGTAACCGTCTGTGAATCTCCCTCTT
>JAJPYR010000078.1 GCA_021204825.1 Clostridia bacterium
GGCACGGCAAGCCAGATTCTGCCGCCTATGCTGCGCTCATCACGGAAGTATTCATTGCCGATCTTCATGATGCAGCTGAACTCTTTGATGCTGTACCTCCTCTTCTTTACAATGTCCCCTTTCATGACAAGCCCTATGCAGACGGACTTGGAGTTCCTGCGGAACACTGCCTTGTACGGCACCTTTATATACATCCTGGGCTCCGTCCTGTACTCATTGCCGTCCAGGACATCCGCGAGCTCTTCCATGCAGACCTCATACGGCCTTACGTCTCCGCTGAGAGTATACATCCCGCTGCAGAGCATAAACCTCACTTTCCCGCCGGCGGGCTTCCACATGTGGGTAAGCGCGTTCCACGGGAGAGAGAGCACGCTGTCCTTGTACAGAACGTGCCACATCTGAGGCATATACAGCTCCAGGCCGCTGCAGTCTGCTGCCTTTACGGCCTTAACGGGGACCGATATCTGCGACAGCCTGTCCGAGCAGCTGTACCTGGCCTTCATCCACTTGCGCAGAAGGGATGCGTGCAGGCTGTATATTCTGTTGTCCTTGAGGCTTCTGACCTCCACGTTCATGGTATACGGTATGTCCAGGACCGCGCTGTCTGAAAGCATCCTGTATGCAACAGCCCTCTTGGTGCAGTGCAGCACATACTTTCCGTCTGCACCCTCCGTCTTAGGAAGAAGTGCGAACACACCCTTTACGGCATCCACTATGCACCTTGCGGGGACCTCTGCATGAAAGCGCCTCATGTCTTCCTTGTACGGCTTCATGAGCATGCCTCTCAGGTGAACGGCATCCGTCTTTCCGAGCACAATGCCTGTTGCGTCCGTTATGTAATACCTCATGCCCTGGTACGGCGTCCTTAAGATGCATATCCTTCCGTTTCCGGCGCCCGTTATGCTCATCTGCTCCAAAGGCACCGCAACGTACATGTCCTTCTCCACCCTGATAACGGCTGCAATCCCAAGCCTCTTGCTGTCTCCGTTGATCCTTGCCTGCTCCCTGTGTTTAAGGTTCACATACACATCCTCTGCATTAAATCCCCTTATGCAGGCATCCAGCCTGTCTGTCCGGATGCTTCCCGTTCCGTGAGCGAAATCCAGATCCCTCAAAGATCTGACAACCAAATCCTTTGCTGCATCTGTGCCCTCTGCTGCGTAATACCTGTATGACACAACAGCTCTTTCCGATACCGGATATACCAGGACAGCATTCATGACTAAGCACACGCGTGTTTCCATATTCCATACCTCGCTTATATTCCAAAGGAACATCCCGCACCCGCCAAAACCTTCTCCAGATCCGGACGGATGAAGCTCCTCATAATTTACGTTATGTGTGCCGGGCACTAAAGCCTTACATATGATATTATACACACTTTTCCGGCGGTGTAAACAGTTTAAGGAAATTTGAATTTATATTTTTATTATTTATTTCCGTAATTTATGGAAAAATGTGCACATTCTGCCGTATGATGCAGCGAAGATCCTGAATGTCGCCCGTACTGCCCTTCCGGATGGATGACACACTGCCGGAACAGTGTCTGGACAGGCTGTATGCGGACGTAATATGATGCTATTATATAAAAGGTCGCATGTGCGCGCACGCGCGCACGCGCGCGTGTATTACCCTAGGCTCTTACTCCTTCTCTGTTCTTGTACATTTGTTCTGTGGATGTCTTTCCGTGCGGAATCTGGCATATAAACTGTTGCTGTGTGCACCCCATGCTGAATGCCTGTCTGTACGGGGCTGACAGCAGGCAAGGTCTGCAGCCTGGATGCTGCTTTCATGATGCCCCAGGTTAATTCCAATGATATCCACAGAAGGAAAGTATCTCCCCAGAGGGTATCTGGAACAGATGCCTGGGCTCATATAATGTGCTAATGCGGACACGGGCGTATATGATGCAGGAGATGTGTGAAAGCCCCTAAGTTCTTATGTTTTAGGGGCGAATTACATAATAATTTATGTTTTGCATAGTAATTTTTACCCTTTTTTTGCACTCTGAAGAGCTCTTGATGGATCTGACCAGGTAAAAGTTCCTATGTACTTATGCCCTTGCAGTCCCCCTGCCCGGACCCTGAAAGGCCCTATGTATTTGTGCTCTTCTGGTGCCTCATGTGGGCTTTGTAAGGCCGTATGTTCTTGTGTCCTGCTGATGTTCTTTCCTTGTCCTGCAGAGAGAATCCCCGCTTCCATTGCACGCTCCGTGTGAAAGGCCCTATGTTCCTGCGCTCTGCTGCTGTTCTGTCCTGGCCCTGCTAAAGAGTCCTTCTTCCATTGCCCGCTCCATGCGAAAACAGCCGTGACCATTTGGTCCCGGCTGCTTTGGATTATATGGAGCGGGTGACGAGAGTCGAACTCGCCGGAACCAGCTTGGGAAGCTGGCGCCATACCGCTAGGCGACACCCGCATGAAGTTTCCTGTGCTCTTAGAATATCATATTCCGGAGCAAAAGGAAAGCGTTTTTGTGCAAGTCTGCAAATTTTAATGAAGGACGCCGGCCCGGATATGGACCGGGGCCGTATTACTGCTTTGAGGCCTCCTGCTCCTTCTTTTCCTGGCCGGCTGAGCCGTGCGCGGTTATGATGGTCTTGTGCTCTTCGCCTGCGCAGAGCTGCCAGAGGTTCTGGTGATGGGCAAGCCAGGTGAGAAGGTTAATGACGAGTATCATGAGCAGCATGCCTATTACCCAGCCGCTTGTGAGCTCTTCCATATAACGGGATATGAAGACAACGGCCTGGAAGATGGACATTGCGGAGACACCTAAGAGGGATCCTGTGGAGCCAAAGTTGAAGAATACCACATACAGGGCTGCAATGACAAGAAGCACCAGGGCGATGAAGAAGTACCACCAGGTATCACAGGGGAGCGCGAACAGGAACATGCCCCATGTGGATGCTATTCCCTTCCCGCCATGGAATTTCATGGTTACAGGGAACACGTGGCCTATGATTACGCACACGCCGCAAAGGTAACGCACAAAGTCCCCTACAAGGATGTCTGTTCCGGCGAAGACATAGTTGCGGAAAATGATCCAGCCGATGAGTGCCGGCAGGCCGCCCTTTATGACATCACAGGCCAAAGTGATGGCGCCCCACTTCGCGCCGAAGGTGCGGGTCATGTTCATGGTGCCGGGATTTCCGGACCCCTCCTTCCTTATGTCATCCTTCTTTATCCTTGAAAGAATGACGGCAAAGTTGAAGCATCCTATGAAATAGCACACCACGGCCACTAACAGAAAATACCAATAATATACTGGCTGAAGTTCTGTCACTGTTCCTTTTTCTCCCTTAAAATAAGCTTTATGGGTGTTCCCGAGAAGTCAAAGTTCTTCCTGAGCTGGTTCTCAAGGTATCTCTCATACGAGAAGTGCATGAGCTCTTCATTGTTCACGAAAAGCACAATCGTGGGCGGTGCCACGTCCACCTGGGACACATAATACACCTTGAGCCTTTTGCCAAGGTATGACGGCGGCTCATTGGCCCTTATGGCATCCAGGACCACGTCATTTAGAAGGCCCGTGGGAACCCTGAAGTTGGCGTGCTCATACGCCTCGTCCACGAGCTTTAAGATTTTGTCCACCCTCTGCCCCGTTTTTGCGGATATATATACGGATTTAAAGTAATCCATGAACTTGAGGGCCTCTCTTAAGTCCGCCTCGAATTTGTTGATTGTATTGGTGTCCTTCTCAATTAAGTCCCACTTGTTCATGACAATGACGGACGCTTTGCCGTGCTCATGCACGTACCCTATGATCTTGGTGTCCTGCTCCGTAATCCCGTCCTGGCAGTCCACGACCAGTATGCAGACATCCGCCCTGCGGACGGCATCAAAGGCACGCATAACGGAGTAATACTCTATGTCATTGTCCACCCTGGACTTCTTTCTGATTCCGGCGGTGTCTATTATGGTGTACGCCTTGCCGTCCACCTCAAACCTGGTGTCTATGGCGTCCCTTGTAGTGCCGGCTATGTCTGTGACAATGGTCCGCTCAAACCCTAAGAGCCTGTTCACAAGGCTGCTCTTTCCGGCGTTGGGCTTGCCCACTACGGCAATCTTTATGCTGTCATCCGGCTCATTCTCCCCGTCCGGGAAAGAGGCCACTATCTCATCCAGGACATCCCCGAAACCCCTTCCGTGCTCTGCGGATATGGCAAAAGGCTCCCCGAGGCCTAAGGCATAATACTCATATATGTCTTCCGGACCGAAGTTTTCCGTCTTGTTGACCACAAGGATGACAGGCTTATTGCTCCTTCTGAGCATGTCTGCAACGTCATAATCCGAGGAAGTGAGCCCCTCTTTGCCGTCCACCATGAAAAGGATGGTCTCGGCGGTGTCTATGGCGACATCCGCCTGCCTCTTGATCTCCTTCCACATGATGTCTTCCGAGCGGAGCTCTATGCCGCCTGTGTCCACCATGGTGAACAGCCTTCCGTTCCACTCGCAGTCTGCGTACAGCCGGTCCCTCGTTACTCCGGGGCGGTCATCCGTTATTGAAATTTTCCTGCCGGCCACCTTGTTGAAGAAGGTGCTCTTGCCCACATTGGGCCTGCCGACTATAGCAACCAAAGGATTTGCCATTCCCTGCTCCTTCCTTTCCGCCCCTCATTTTCCTTCCAAGTATATAATATCCGGCGGGGATTTGTAAAGCGATTGAACCGGTATTGGCACCATATGACGCCGTTTTCCGTCCCGCCTGCAACCTCTGCGGACGGTCTGCCAAGTTCTTTCCGGCCCAGGAAAAAAGCCCCTTTCCATGAGCGGAAAGAGGCGTTCTTTTGCTGTATTATGTGACCGGCAGAGCGGTGCGGATGTTATACTATGCTATGGAAACCACATCAAATACTACGCAGAGAATATATACGGCCAAAGCTACCCAGTAGAATATCTTCCAGCCTCTCTTTCTGCCGCGGACATACGAATATGCGGGAAGGGCAACTGCAAGCAGGATGAATACCTTGGACAGAAGCTCAAAGATGTTCATTACGAGCTTGAGCGTAGCTCCGAGATCGCCGTCAAATATGCCTGCAAATCTGTTTACAAGATTGATGATTGCAGCGACTATAAACGTAATCGCCGCCAGCGCAAGGCCCCAGAAGGCTACAGTCTTCTGCAAATCCCTCTTCTCTCTAGCCTCTTTAGCCTTGACTCTTCTAGCCATTATGTAATACCTCCAGACGGTTTATTGTCTGGGTATAGAATACCACAGGGATGAAGTTATTTCAACAAAAAACGTAAGTTTTTTCACAAAACCGCGATTTTAGACAAAATTGCAAGATATGTGCAGAAAATGCCGCACAAGGACTCCCCGTACGGCGCAAAATGTTCATATATGTTAATGCTTCAGCTTATTCAGCACATCCTGGAAATAGTCCGGCAAAGGGGCCTCAAAGGTCATCTCCTCGCCCGTCACGGGGTGACGGAGCGTCAGTTTCCACGCATGCAGCAGCTGCCCCTGCAGATGAAACTTCTGCTTCTTGTATCCGTACACGTCATCCCCTACAACCGGATGCCCCATGTACTTCGCGTGCACCCTTATCTGGTGCGTTCTTCCTGTATGAAGGTCAAACCTGCAGAGCGTGTACCCGGCCGGATACCTTTCCAGGACTTCAAAGTCCGTTACGGCTATCCTGCCGTGCCCCTCATCCGTCACAGCCATCTTTGTGCGGTCCTGTGCGCTGCGGCCAATGTATGTGGTTATAGTACCCTTGTCTTCCTTCACAATCCCTTCCAGCAGAGCCAGATACGTCCTGTGGCAGATTTTGTCCTCTATCTGTTTTGCAAGGGACACATGGGCGGCGTCATTCTTGGCAACGACCAGAAGGCCTGACGTGTTCTTGTCTATCCTGTGCACAATGCCGGGCCTTATGACACCGTTTATGCCGCTTAAGGAATCCAGATTGTACAGGAGGGCATTCACAAGCGTGCCCTCATAATTGCCGCTGCCGGCATGAACCGTCATGCCCTGCGGCTTGTTTATGACCGCGAAGCTCTCATCCTGGTACACAATGTCCAGCGGAATATCCTCCGGCCGGGCATCCATGCTCACGGGGTCCGGTATGGAAACATCCAGCTTATCCCCTTCCGCAATGCCTGCGGAAGCCTTCACGGCCTTCCCTCCGCGGAGCACATCTCCATTATCCAATAGCCGCTTTGCATTGGATCTCGTTATCTCAAGCTTCTCCGCAAGGAACACATCCGCGCGCTCATACGCCGTGTCTGCCACAAGAGTCTCACTTCTCATCCGTGGCTCCTGCATCCTCTGCGGGTGCGTCTGCTGCATCCGCGGCCCTGGCATCCGCCGCGGAATCCGTGTCCGGACCCGGCTCTGCATCTGTCACGCTGCCTGTTCCGGAGGCAGTCCCTGTATCTGCGTGCATCCCGGCATTATCTGCGGATATGTTAACGTTTTTGCCATCCTGCGGCACAGGGGACCCGTTCGCAAGGGCTTCTTTTTCCGCCTTTTTGGCCTTCTCTTCCTCCTCACGGCGCTTTGCGCCCTCTCTGGCTTTCTTTGGAAGAGGCCAGACGGACCACTCCTCCAAAAAGAGAATGTCTATGACTACAAGTATGGCGCCTATGACAATGAAGAAGTCCGCGAAGTTGCAGTACACAAGGCCGGAGCCGAACATGTTGAGCCCGAACCAGTCCCTGACCTCAAAAAGCCAGAGCCTGTCCACTAGGTTTCCGATGGCGCCTGCGGCTATGATGGCTATAGCCGTCTTGGTTATGATGTACTTCTCCTTCATGACTATGAAGAGAAATGCAAGCGCCGCAAAAAGGATGAATGTGACGGTGATTAAAAGCGGCTGCCCTATCTGGGGATTGTCATTGAGGAAGCTGAAAGCGCACCCTGCATTCCGGAAGCCGTAGCGTATCTCAACCCATCCGGGGATAATGGCGCATTGCCATGCGAATTTCTCCTCCAGGTACTTGAACAGCAGGTCCAGGAAGATTAAGACGGCAAAGACCCCGACTAAGATCCAGCTCTTATATTTTACATGCGGCTTCAGCTTTTCCATACCTATATATTACCCTATCCGGGAGAGGAAAGTCAACAAACTGCGTTTGCAGGCGCCGGATCATATGCATATTTCACTCATATGACGCAAAAGGCAAGACTGTGTTTCCAAAAAAGGACACCCTTCAAGGATGCCCTTCACGAGTATCTCTATGTATCCGGATCTTTAGAATCCTGCCCGTTTTCACCCGGTCCTTCCGGCCCCGGGCCCAGGGAATCCAGCGGCACTTTGTCCGCGGGACCGGCCGCAACCTGGCCTGCTGCATTGTCTGCAGGTGCCGTGGCCTCTGCTGCGGGTGCGGCGTCCGTTATGACGGAGGGTGCGGCGGCCGTTATGACGGAGGGTGCGGCGGCCCTGGCTGCGGCACGCTTTGCCCTTCTGGACTTGCGCCTCTCCCTGCCCTTCTTGCCCATAGAGCCTAAGACGGTTACAAGCTTTCTGCCGGAGAAGACGTTGAGCACCAGAAGGATGGCGCTGTATGCGACTATTGCAAAGGCCTGCCACCCCGTGCCTACCTCTATATTGAAGAACTCCAGGTTGTACCCGAAGCTTGACATCATGGAAGACATCAGCTCATTGGCGTTGTCAAAGGTCGCCAAGGCGTATGTATAGAGGTTGTCCATGGGCACGTACATGAATGCATGCCTGAAGATGGCGCATGAGTACGGGCCGGGAATGAACATGCACACGTCCTGCACCCACTTGGGAAGCTGGGAAAAAGGCAGGTATGCGCCCATAAGGAATCCCACAGCTGTTGAGAAGATGGCCACAAGGCCTGTGAGCGTTGCCTCATGCTTTATGAAGGAGCTTATGAATGTGGTGAAGAGCGTTGCAACGATTGTTGTGAGCGCCAGCACTCCCACTATCTCCAGAAAAGACACAAAGGTGAGCATGAACTCGCCCAGGCATGCAAGGTATATGAGGCAAATGATTACGAAGACGAAGCAGATTAAGAATGTTACTATGAAGTTGAACAGGAAATAGCTCGCAATGAGCACGGAGCTGGATACCGGCGAGGCTATGAAGTCCCTGTTCACTCCGTTCTCCTTGTCACAGACTATTATAGTGTTGGTCTGTATCGAGACGGTGTACGTGGAAAGGGCGGTGATTCCTGCAAGCATCCACGAGTCCACAAGGGTGTTGATGATGAGATTGAGCTCATCCGTCCTCATGTCCGTGAATATGTCCGCGCTTTCCAGGACGGAAACGACTGTGGACAGCTCCAGGGAGCGAAGGAAGAATATGTACACTATGAAGATTATGACGGGCACCATGAGGGTGTAAAAAACGCGGATCTTGTTCTTGAAGAATACAAGGAGATGCCTCTTTGTAAGCTGGAAGAACAGTCCTGCACGGCCCCTGCTCTGCTTGACTTCAGTCATCCGGGCCCTCCCCTGCAGCGCCTGCCGCATCCCGGGCACCTTGCCCGGCATCTTCATCTCCGGTGTCATCCTCGCCCATCTTCTTTATGTCCCTGCCTGTGACGTTCAGGAAGACGTCATCCATGTTGCCCTTGACTATCTCCATATCTGTGATATATGCGTCATATTTTGCCAGTGTGGCCTTCGCATCCGCGGTGTCCTTTATGACAATCCTGTACGCGCCGTGCTCCGTGTCATACGTCCACTTCACGCCGTCCGCGGCCATAATGCCCTCAAACTCACCGCTTACAGGCATGTATGCCACTATGCAGTCATTTGAATACCTGTTCTTGAGCTCATTGGGCGTGCCCTGCGCAATGATGCGGCCCTTGTCCATGATAACCACATCCGAGGCCTTGTCTGCCTCCTCGAGATAATGGGTTGTGAGGAACACGGTCATGCCCGTCTCAGTGCGGATATGGTCTATAAGCCCCCATACGGCCAGCCTTGTCTTGGGGTCCAGGCCTGTCGTGGGCTCGTCAAGTATAAGGAGCTTCGGCTGGTGCACCATGGCCCTGGCAATGTCCACGCGCCTCAGCTGTCCGCCGGACAGCGTCCTTACGGGCTGCTTGAGGATTGGCCTGAGGTTCAGAAGCTCTATTATAGAGTCTATGCTCTCCTTCTTTTCCGCACGGGTCATGGAATAGAACGAGGTCCTGATGTCCAGGTTCTCCCTGACGGTCAGATCCCTGTCCAGAACCGATGTCTGGAACACGATGCCGATGTCATTCTTTATGGCATCTGCCTCCGTATCCAGGTCATGTCCGTTGACTATGACCTTGCCAAAGTCCTTGGGCAGAATGGAGCAGATGATGTTTATGGTAGTGCTCTTCCCGGCGCCGTTTATTCCGAGGAACGCGAAAAGAGTGCCGCGCGCAACCTTGAGGGAAATGTCATTCACTGCCTTCACGGTGTCGTAGCTCTTCACGAGATTGTATATTTCGAGAGCGTACTCACTCTCCGGTTTTGCTGTCTGCTGCCTGCTGAAAAGACCCATGTCTAATTTTGATCCGTCTGGTCTGTCTGATTCTCCTGATCTGTCTGGTCCGTCTGGTCCGTCAGATTTGTTTTATTCCTTGAAACCTTTCTCCACTTGGGCTTTGACATTGCCCCGAAGCTTACAGTTGCTGAGTAGAATATCAGAAACACAGGGAAGGCCAGCACAACGGATGCCAGGCTCCGCCTGTTCTTTGAGTTCATCTTCCTGTAGTCCGATACGACCAGGATAAGCGCCTGCACCCATCCGAACAGCACAAACAGGGCTACAAGGATGCTGCCTAAAACTATTACCGTATACCATAGCGTGTCCATGTAATACTGGGCCGCGAACATGGTGACGGCAAGTTTCCCGTACGCGCAGAAAGACACGAAAATGAAGTCATATACGTAGTATACGGGCAGCCACCATGCAAGCACGGACAGGAACACGAAGCCGTACGTGAGGAACACGTCCAGGTACGAGAAGTTGCCTGTTATGAAGAACTTGCCGAACAGCCTCCAGATGTCAGACTTGAGAAGCTTTGCGCCGCCGGAGCCTATGCGAAG
Source organism: Clostridia bacterium (assembly GCA_021204825.1). Lineage (GTDB taxonomy): Bacteria > Bacillota > Clostridia > Christensenellales > Borkfalkiaceae > Coproplasma. The sequence goes on from JAJPYR010000078.1 coordinate 9,995, forward strand.
GTTCCTGTTGTATGTATCCCTGGATGAAGAGGGCATGTCCTCATACACCACTGCGTCTTCCACAAAGTGGCCCTTGTACCCCTTCTCCAGCATCTTGATCATGTACTCCGTGTCTTCCGCCATGGAAGTGCACTCAAATCCGCCTGTGGCCTTGAGCATCCTCATGCTCATCATGGCTCCCGGGCCGTTAACATGCTGGCCTATGTGGAGCCTCTCCCTGACCCTTGCACCGAAGCGGGAGTCAAAGGCATAGAATATGGCGCAGGCCTTGGTATAGAAGTTCTGTGTCGCATTCATTGCGCCCTCGTACGGCCTTGCATAGTCCACGCCGGACTGGAAGGCATCGTTCATGTACAGGGCGAAATCATCATTGAGATGGTTGTCCGCGTCCACCCTTATGACCATGTCATACGGGTTGTCCTCTATGGCCATTATGTGGTCTATCGCGAACTTCACGGGATATGCGGCCATCTGGTGAGCAGGGTCCGGGTCATTATGAATGAGCACAATGGCTCCGGCCTTTTCCGCAAGCTCCGCTGTCCTGTCCGTGCAGTTGTCCGCGACAACAAGCACGTCAAAGAGCTCCCTCGGATAGTTCTGCTTCTCTATTATGGATTTTACCGTATCGTAAATTACGTCCTCTTCATTATGGGCCGGTATGAAGAAGGCAATCCTTCCCTTCACTTCGCTCCGCTCATATGTCCTTTTCGGAAGCCAGCTTAAAAGAACGATTATAACCTGCCACAAGAGAGGTATGGCAATGATAATGAGCACAACATAGTTGATTATGCTCAGCACCCGATACAAAACCTCGTACCACATATCTCACAATCCCCGGCTGTGAATATTACATAAGCACACTTTGCGTCATTATATAACAGGACGGGGCAAATGTCAATGAATTGCACTGTCCGGACGGACACCGGTCACCGATGCCGCCCGTCCGTGAAGCTGACGCCCCGCTGGCCGTTTCATGCACATATTCCGTCCTTTCACAGTATCCGCCCCTGCCATGCACGCAAATTTCACACACCTTCCCGCCCCTTGCGGCCATACTGTGCCTCCCCTCTCCGGGGAGCCTGCCTTTTGGGCAGGGCTCCCTCTCAAAGGAGAAGAAAAAGATATGCGGAAACAGCATCCGCATGTGTGATCTGAACGGCTTCAGCATTGGCGGGCCCCTTAAAAGGGGCCCTTTGCCCTTTATGCCCCCTATCCGGTGTCCTCTTCCGTATCCGGAACGGACTCCGTCTTCTCTTCCGGAACCGCAGCGGAATCCGCAGATTCCGCAGCAGATTCCGCAGCAGCCCCCTCTGCGTCTGCAGGCATGCCCTGGACGGGCTCATTCCCTTCCGGAGGATATGAGACAGGCTCGCAGGCCGCAGGAACGTCCACGGTCTCCGGTGCAGGCTCCTCCGAGCGGGCCCTGGGCCTTATGTAAGGGCTCTTCTTGGCTATATACGAGGGTACATACAGGTTCCACTCCTTGCTGAAGATGGACGGGATGCCCTTCGTGGGGCGGATGTCATCCGCGCGCTTTGAGGACATCTCCAGGCAGATGTCCAGAAACTCCCCTGAGATGTACGGCGGGTTTATGATGGACAGCAGGCATCCGGCCTTCTTGTACAGGAACTTGTGCCCGTATGCCTCCAGATGCTTAAGAAGCTTCTCCTCGCTGGCGTTCCTTACCTTGCAAAGCGCATTGAACACATCCTGCAGCCCTCCTCCAAGATCCAGCCTGTCCAGGCAGTCCAGCATGGTGCGCTCCACGTCCGTAACCCTGACAGGAGCATCCGCGCTGCCTGTTGCCTCCATTACGCCATCCTTGAGACGGCTCCTGTACGTCCTGTACTCCGTGCCGTCTATGAGAACAGGCTCCTCCTGCCTTGAAGACACAAGCTGCACTTCATCATACCTCTGGTCCAGAAGGCCGTAGTACTCCAGAGCGGAGCGGTACGCGCAGCACCCCTCCGGGCGCAGTGCCGTGGCTATCTCAAACCTGTCCACCTCCGGCTCCCCTGTGTACAGGTTCAGCGCGCAGTACAGACCCCCTGTGAGCTTCTTAATCTCCCTGCGGTCTATTGCCCTCTTCAATGCGCCGAACAGCGCACCCTCCGAATTGAATTCCTCTCTCGCTTCATCCAGCGTAAAAATGGCCTCTTCCAAAAACATGTAGTCTCTCATTCTTGCCTCTGTAACGGTATATATTCCGCAAAGGGCAGCCTTGTCCCGGACGCTTACGCCCGTCTTGCGTCGCAAAGGACGCCGCAGACCCCTGCACTAATCTATATAAACACTTTTCCGGAAGTTTAAAACCACACCTGTAAAGTACACAGTTTTCATTTCCGGAGCATACAGGGAAAATGATGGATTATATGCACGAAACGACCGTTTTGCAGCTCAGAATCCGTTATTTTGAACGGTGAAAATCCGGTGAAAATGACTGGCAAACAGTACGAACAAATGTTTTTAAACGGCCAAAATAAAAGCACCGCTGCCGGTGCCGGATTGCGTTGTCATGCCCCATGACAAAGTCACTTGTGCGGGATTCTGCACTGTGCGGGCCGGCTATGTTATGCGGTCCTGCCCCACTTCCGCTTGCTCTGCCTCTCTGCGGGAAGCTGTACGGACAGCTGCACCATTGGCTCCTCCTTCTTGTCCGTGCAGACAAAAGGCAGCATGCCGGCATAAAAGATTGTGGGCAGCATGTAGAAGATGTGGTTGTCCATGAGGCTCATTATGAGAAGCGCCACGATGCTCATGGCCATGATAAGCTTGTCTGCAGACGGGTTCTTTACGAACTCTATTATGGTCTGGATTCTGTGGATGCAGTATGCAAGCAGCCCCACCATTCCGCAGGCGGCGAGGATCTCCGCGAAGGTGTCATGAGCCATGCCGGGAATGAGCGCGACATTGAGCGTGTCCTGCGTTCCGTTGCCGTAGAAGTCCAGAAACCAGCCTGAGCCGAAGAACGGGTACTCTGCAAAATGGTCCATGGCGAGCGTGATCAGGCTGAATCTGCCGTTGCCGGTGTAATTGCCCTCATCATCCGTAAGGGAGCTGAAGATTTCCGTAACAAGCTCCTTGACGCTGCTTAAGTTGCAGAGGCACACAATGGCCACCGCCAGCACTGCGGCGCATATGATGCAGAGGCTTACCTTCCATCTCTTGCCCTTGACCATGGATACAATCGCGGGCAGCGGGTATGTTATGACAAGGCCTATGAGCGCCTGGCGGCTGCAGGTGAGGACCGTGAAGCCCGCCACCACCGTGGCATACAGCACCAGAGCCCATCCGTGCCTGTACTTGGAGGCCAGAAGGAATATTGCCGGGATGCAGATGTTGAGCCACAGTCCCATAGTGTTGTACATGCCCCAGCCGTACACCAGGTTCTGCCTGAAGTCATCAAACGATGCCTCGCCCTGTATGAAGAGCTTAAGCTCCGGCATAAGCTGGATATACTTCACGAACTCATACAGCACAAGGACTGCAGACATGGCTGCAAAGCCCCAGCACAGCTTGATGAAATTCTCCTCTGTAACCTTTATGCTCCCTGCAAACAGAACGTATATGACAAGGAAGCAGAATGCCAGCACAACGCCGAACAGCAGGTTTGTCCACACGTAGTCTGCAGCCCCCACACCGTTTAAAAGGAATGCCGCGGACAGTATGCACAGCCCCCAGAAGATTGCGTTGGGCTTGAACGTGCGCTCACGGGCTATCCTGTAGAACCTGAATATGAAGGCCGCGGCAAGCAGGATTGCAAGCACTCCTATCTGCACATAGATGACCGGCCTCGCATAATAATCCGAAGCCCCCGTCTGGCTGGAAGTTGAGTTCTGCACGGACGTGAATATGGCCAGAAGGGCCAGATGCGGAATCATGGTTGTGAGGTCCCTGAGGAAAAAGAGCATGAGGCAGCACAGCAGGATCAGGTAATACAGGAATACAATGTCCCATCCGAGATAATAGCACAGAACCGTCACGGCGGCAGACAGGAACATGAGATACCTGGACTGCAGTATGTACTGCAGCACCATGAGCACCACCGGTCTTCTGTTTTTCATTTCTATCTCTGCCATCTCATCCGTTCCCTCAAAAGACTATGCCCCATTTTATACTTGCCCGGCTTGATGTGTCAAGCAGCCGCGCGGGGCAATTTGACCGCTTCAAGTTAAATAATCATTTGTTTGCAAACAGTCCGGATAAAAGCACCTGAATCCGGTGCTTATTGCCTGTCTGACCTGTGGCCGTCACTGCTGCTTCTTTGCATCCTTTTTGGCTGCCTTTGCGGCGGCTTTTGCAGCGGCCTTTTCGGCCTTCAAGTCCGCTTTGCGCAGCTTTTTCGCGTCCTTTTCCATCCTGCGGCCGTCCTTTACGTACGTCTTCAGGATGGGGAAGAACTCCTTCTCCCCTTTCTCTGCAAGCAGGGTGAGATAGTAATACAGCCTCTCGCGGGTGTCCGGGTTCATGGTGTACTGGTTCTTGCTGTTCTCCAGGTACTCCAGAGCGGAGCGGTCCGTGTACTTGTCCTTAAGGTATATCTTGCTGGCTGCTATGCGGTCACAGATCATCTCGGCGAAGTAGTTGTACGGCATGTCCACCTTCACTTCCTGCCCGTTGTAAAAGTCCGTCCAGTACTCAAAGTGGTGCCTGTTGCGCCCCTTGTGGTGCATCCACGCGGCGGAATAACCATATACTTCCCTCTCCTTGGCCTGCGGGCTTCTGTTCCCCTGGAAGTACTTCACTCCGGGAAAGAACTCCGCGGGCGAGTATTTGGAGAGGTCATGGGCAAGGCCCTGCTTTATAAGGCCGCACCTGAAGCAGTTATGCATAACCTTGAAACGGTGCTTTGTTACTGTGGAAAGGTGTTTGAAAAAATTGCTCATATATCCCTTTACGTGCACATATGCTGCACTTTTTCCGCCTGCCGGCACATTGCCGGACCCGGGCCGCCTTAAGCTCTGGCGCCTTGCAGGCGCCCTGCGGGCTTGGTTTGCTTGACTTTTTCAGGCCGGTTATTTATGATATCCGGTGTTAAAGATACCAGAGGAGACTTGCCTTGAAATACGCTAAAGAGCTGGAATTTCTGACAACTGAGCTTAAGGCCGCATACGCAAAGGTCCAGGGGCTGCCAAAGAACATCAGGCAGAAGTCCACGTACGACCTCGTGACGGACCTCGACTACGGCATGGAGAAGATACTGACCGCCAGAATCCGTGAAGAGTTCCCTGATGACCTTCTGATTGCCGAGGAGTTCAGCGCCAACCCGCTGACGGATGCAAGGACCTGGTCCGTGGACCCCATAGACGGGACGGTCAACATGGCCAACGGCATCCCCATGTTCGGCGTCCAGGCCTCCCTTCTCATAAACAAAAAGCCCGTTGCGGCCTGTGTGTACCATCCTTTGACCGGAGACCTCATATACGCCGCTGCAGGCGAAGGCACCCGCCTCAACGGCCAAAGGACATACGTGAACGCAGACAAGCCCTTATACAACGCCGTCTTAAGCTTTGCGGACTATCCGCACACGGACTTGAGGCTTGCTGAGGGCGAAAAGTACGCCGTGGAGCACGTATACCGGAAGGTTGCCAAGATACGCCTCTTCGGCTGCGCCTGCTATGACTTCTCCTTCGTTGCCATGGGAAGAACGGACGGCACTGTCATAATCTCCAAAAACGTCTGGGATCTTTCTCCCGGCTGGCTCCTCTGCGAGGAGGCCGGCGCCAAGTGCTGCGGGCTGGACGGCTCCCCCTTCACCTTTGACTCATACAAGGGCCTCATTGCCTGCGCAAACGACACACTGAGAGACCTCATGGCAGAGGGCTTTAAAGAGGGCTTCGCAGCCTTCGACAAGGGCGTAAAATAGCCTTTTGCGGAACATATATGACCATAATCCATATAAAGGACATCCTGAGCGGGTGTCCTTTTTTGCGTGCCCCGAAGGGCAGAATGAAATCTATGGCCTGGAGTCTATGATGATTGTCACAGGGCCGTCATTGAACTGCTCTATCTTCATGTCCGCGCCGAAGACTCCCGTTTTAACGTGAATTCCGTATCCGCGGATGGCCTCTGCCGTGCGCTCATAAAGGGCATCCGCCCTCTCCGGGCGCTCTGCGGTTATGAAAGACGGCCGGTTGCCGTGGGTGCAGTCCCCGTATAAAGTGAACTGGGAGATGAGCATAATCTCCCCTCCCGCGTCCTTTACAGACAGATTCATCTTTCCCTGCTCATCTGAAAAGACCCTGAGCAGAGAAACCTTTTTGGCTATGTAATCCGAATCCGACTCAGTGTCCCCAACTTTTACGCCCAGATATACTGCCAGGCCGAAGGGAATCTCTGAGACAAGGGCGCCGTCCACGGACAAAGCCGTACGGCGTACCCTCTGGACAACCGCTCTCATTACTTGTTTACGCGGGCCATGTACTCACCGGTTCTGGTGTCTATGCGGATGATGTCTCCCTCATTGATGAACATGGGAACAAGAAGGGTTGCGCCTGTTTCCAGCGTGGCGTACTTCGTAGCGTTTGTGGCAGTGTTGCCGCGGACGCCGGGCTCGCACTCTGTTACCGTGAGCTCCACGAAGTTGTCCGGATCTACGGAGAACGGCGTGCCGTTCAGGGACCTTACAGACACGGTGTCATTCTCTCTTATGTACTTGAGGGCATCCTGCACCTGGTCCAGGCTCAGGGTTATCATCTCGAAAGAGTCCGGATCCATGAAATAATAGAAATCTCCATCCGTGTAGGAATAGGTCATCTTCTTGGTCGTAACCTCAGCTGTCTCGAGTTTGGTGCTGGGGTTGAACGTGACGTCTGTAAGCACCTGGCCCGTAACCACGTTCTTAATCGTGGCCCTTACGAACGCAGCGCCCTTGCCGGGCTTAACGTGCATGAAGTCCGTTACAGTATAGACGCCCTTGCCATTGTACTCAAACGTAGTGCCTTTCCTGATATCGCCTGCTAAAATGGCTGCCATAATTGTTCTCCTTTAAAACTGCAATATATATGAATATTTTTAAAGTTATGCGTAATTTTGTCCCGGCCCTTGAAAGGCCGCCGGAAGGACCTTCGCAGGCCCTTCTGCTCCCGTGCGGATTACAGTATGAGAAGGTTCTTGTCTGTTGCGGACAAGCTGCGGAGACGCCCCTCTTCCATTACCACAGAGTCCTCTATCCTTATGCCGAACTCGCCCTCGAGGTACACTCCCGGCTCATCCGAGAACACCATGCCGTTGGAAAGCGTCATCTTCCCCCTGGGGGAAAGCGTTGGCATCTCATGGATGTTGACGCCTATTCCGTGCCCTAAAGAATGGGTGAACAGCTGGTCCAGTGAGTACTTGTGCAGGAAGTTTCTTGCCACAGCATCCGCAGCCTTGCCGCTCATGCCTTCCACTACTTTTTCCTTGACAAGGTTGTGGGCTTCCAGGACCCTTTCATACAGGCTCTTGAAGATGGCATGCTGGCCGTCATCGCCGTAAAGGAAGGTCCTTGTGCAGTCTGAGCAGTACCCGCCCCACTTGCATCCGAAGTCTATGAGCACCACATCCCCGAACCTGAGCCTTCTCTGTGAAGTCTCATGATGCGGGACGGAAGACCCTTCCCCGAAGCACACAATGGTGTCAAAGCTGGGCCCGGAAGCGCCGCCCAGGCGCATGAGGTACTCCACCTCCGCAGCGCAGTCATTCTCGCTCATGCCCTCTTTGATCCTGGGCAGAAGCTTCATATAGGCGTCATCCGTTATCCTGCCGGCCTTCTCTATTTTCGCAAGCTCATCCGGATCTTTCACGGCCATGGCCTGCTCCAAAGCAGACGAGCAGTCCACAATCTCCTTGCCCTCTTCGCTTAAGTCCACGTACTCCCTGTACGAGATTCTCTCCAAAGGCACGGCAACCTTTTTGTACGGCTTGAGGATCTTTTTGAACGGCTCCAGCCTTACGACCTCTATCCCGCTTCCGCCGCCCAAAGCTGCCCTGGCGGCTTCCAGGTACCTGTCATCCACGTACAGAAGGCATCTGTCCTTCTCTATGATGACATATCCGTCCGTGGCATAGAAGCCTGTGGCGTAGAACCTGACATCATCCCCGGAAAGGAGCACGGCATCCGTCCGGTGCTCTTTAGCCGTCTTTTCAAATATCTTTTCCGCCCTGTTCATACCAAATATTCTAGCAAACCAAGCCCGTTATGTCAACCAGTGACAATATTATAATATGTAATGCAAAAAGCGCTGCCTTATGCAGAATTGGCATAGACCTGCACCGCCTATTCCACGTCCGGCAGGCCCGGTGTCAGAAGGGTCCTTCATCCTCCGATACAAGGGCGAGATAGACTTTCTTCATGTACGCTGCGTCTTCCGGCTGGGTGCCGTCTGACTCCGTCACTATGTACGGCTCCAGGCCAAGCTTTTTCACTGCCGCCATGCAGGGCTCCGGCTCCGGTCCGTACTCCGTGTCCGCGAAGGTGAGATGCTTCTTTTCACCCTTGTCCGTATACATAATCTTGGAGAAATGCATATGGAAGGCCTTCATCCTGTCCAGGCCGAGGCCGGCTATCATGTACTCCAGCCTGTCTATATAGTCCTGCTCTGTCTTAAGGCTCCCCAGCTCCCTTGCGTTCACATGCCCGAAGTCTATGCAGGGCGTGAACACCTTGTCCGTCTGGCAAAACCTCGTAACCTCTTCCACGGTGCCTATCTGCGCAAGCTTGCCCATTGTCTCCGGGCAGAACATGAGATCCTCATATCCCTGCTCATATATGAGCTCCGTGAGCCTCTCCATCCTCTCCTGCGTCTTCGCTACGGCCTCTTCTCTTGAGACCTTGCCCTGTGCCGCGGGATGGAACACTATGCGCTTGGCGCCCATAAAGCGTGCGAGCCTGGCGGAACCGAGTATATATCCGTATGATTTTTCCGCCATCTCATCATCCGGGTTGGCAAGGTTTATATAGTACGGCGCATGGACGGAGAGCTCCACGCCCTCATTTGCAAATGACGCCCCTATGCTCCTTGCGGTCTTTTCCGTGAGGTTAAGCCCGCGGCCGAAGGAGTACTCATAGCAGTCCAGACTGCGCTCCGCGCACATACGGGCTGCGTCCTCGCTCTTTTTAAGCCCCTCTTCAAAGAAGCTGATGCCGTTTCCGCTGGGTCCGAACTTAATCACTCCTCACCCTCCTTGCCCTCTGCGGGGCTGTCTTTTTCCTCCGCGGCTTCATCCTCTGCCTCTGCCTCGTCCAGCTCCCTGTCCTCTGCGTTCCCGTCTCCGGCCATCTCTTCCGCAGCCTCATAAAGGTCTGCGGCATCCAGCCCGAGCTCCTCCGCAATTTCCCTGGCGAACTCTGCCGCAATCTCGCCTTCCAGCTCCGCTTCCAGAACTTCCGCCGCCTCTTTTTCTATCTCCTCCGCAGCAACTCCCGTCTCACTTGAGACTTCCTCTGCGGCCTTTTCTATCTCTTCCGCTATGCCTTCCACTTCCTGTGCAAGCTCTGCCGCAACTTCCTGCTCCGCTTTTTCCAGGGCTGCTTTGTCATCCGTATTGCCGGCTTCCGCAAGCTTGTCCTCTGCGTCCTCCACAGCGTCCTCTATATCATCTGCTATATCTTCCGCCACGGCATCCATTATCTCTTCTGCCCTGGCCTCCGCAAGATCTTCCTTTTCCTCTGCATCCTCTTCCGCCTTAAGTTCTGCTTCCGCCAAATCCACTGCTATGTCTGCAAGTGATGTGCCTTCTGCTGCTTCAGCTTCCAGCTCTTCCGCAAGGATCTCAGCTGCTTCATCTATGACGTCATCCACAGAAACACCCTGATCCCTGGCTATTTCATCTGCAGCTTCTGCAATGGCCTCTGCCTCTGCAAACAGCTCTGACACTATCTCTTCCGCCGCAAGCTCTTCCAAAGACTCATCTGCCTTTTCTGCAGGTGCTTCCTGTGCGGGAACTTCTGCCTCAGGTGTTTCCTCTGTGGGCGCCTCTGCAACAGGCTCTGCAGCAGGGACTTCCTCTATGGAAGCTTCTGCAGCAGGTTCTGCAACGGGTACTTCCTCTGCAGGTGCTTCATTTACAGCGGGTGTTTCATCTAGTGCGGGAACTTCTTCCACAGGAGTCTCAACGGGCTCTGCTGCGGATACTTCCTCTGCGGGTGCCTCTGCAACAGGCTCTGAAACGGGCTCTGAGGCAGGTGTTTCATTTGCTGCAGGCGCCTCAACAGGTACTTCCTCTGCGGGTGCAGGCTCTGCTTCCGCTGCGGGAGCTGCAGGGGCTTTAGATGCAGCGGCGCCGGTGTCCTCTGCAAGGCCGCCGCCGGTCATATCTGACTTAAGCTGCGCGATGAGGGCCTCAGGGCTGGAAAATTTTGTTATGTCACGGATGTAGGATACGAATTCCACACGGAGGGTCCTGCCGTAGAGGTCTCCGGAGAAGCCCTCCAAGTGTACCTCAAGGAGAGGCTCGTCTTCGTTGAAGGTGGGACGGCCGCCGAAGTTGGCTATGCCCTTGTACTGAGTGCCGTCTATGTCGCAGAGTACATTGTACACTCCCTGCTTTATCTGTATTTTGCCTTCCGGCCAGCGGAGATTGGCTGTGGGGAAGCCCAGTGTGCGGCCGCGGGAGTCTCCCGCAATGACAGGGGCAGTGATGTAGAAATTGCGCCCCAGGAGGTCATTGGCTCCCTCTATGTTGCCGGTCTCAAGCAACTCGCGGATGGTGGTGACGCCAATCTTGGAGCCGTTCTCCGTGACGTCCTTGACCGTCTTGTACCAGACGTTCTCATCCTTTTCCGCGTAGTTCTTGATTGTTGAGGCCTTGCCCTTGGCGTCCTTGCCGAAGCGGAAATCCTTGCCGGACATGAATGCCTTGACGTTGATTATCTCGGAGACCTTGTCCAGGAAAGCTCCCGGGGCAGTCTTTTTGAAGTCATCATTGAAGTCTATAGCCAGGACAAACTTGACCTTCGTGCCGGACAGGATGTCCAGGCGCTCATCAAAGGTGTATATCTGCTGGCCGCCCTTGCCGTTCGTGAACATCATGACACCGAGGTCCAGGCCGTTTATCTTGGCCTCCAGGGCCGCCTGCTTCAAAAGGGACATGTGTCCCCTGTGCAGGCCGTCAAAGCATCCCAGCACCACAAGAGCCGGGAAGTCATACTTGTCCTCGCCGTACTTTACAATCTTCAGCATATTTTTTTCGCTACCTTCATTCCGTGATTTGAAACCTCGCACAGCCCGTAGAACGTGCCGTCCTCCAGGAACAGCTTGTACAGCCCGTCTTCCATTCCGGCTGCATCCACTCTCACCCCGCACAGCAGCTGCTGCTGCCTTCTGCCTTCCACATGCACATCTTCCATCTCCAGAAGGTCCTGCGCAGGGATAATGTATTCTTCTATATTGTGCTCCGTAAGCTCCTCGAGCTTCACGGCGTTTTCCAAAGTGAACGGCCCGCTTTTTGTCCGCCTCAGTGCGCTCATAATTGCGCTGGTGCCGAGCGCTTCCCCTAAGTCCCGGGCCAGGGACCTTATGTAAGTGCCGCCGCCGCACTCTATCTCAAACCTGAATCTTCCTGCATCCGACGGGCCCGGCCCGAGCATTTTGTACGAATATACGGTGACTTTGGCGGGCTTCAAGTCAAACTCCAGCCCCTCGCGGGCGAGGTCATACCCCCTTCGTCCGTTCACGCGCTTTGCGCTGTATCTGGGCGGAATCTGCTCTATGTCCCCGGTAAACTGAGGCAGGGCTGCCTCTATCTCCTCCGCGGACGGGATACTGCCCCTCTCTTCCACACAGCCTGTGGTGTCCAGGGTGTCGCTGGAAAGGCCGAAGGCGAATTCCGCGACATATGTCTTGCGTTTTGCGAGGAAGAAATCAAACAGGCGCGTTGCGTTCCCTACTGCCACCGGCAGCACTCCGGATGCCATCGGGTCCAGGGTTCCCATATGCCCGCAGCCGGGCACATGCGTGAGCCTCTTTATTGAGGAGACCACTTTTGTGGAGTTCATCCCCTCGCTCTTGTCTATGTTGATTATCCCGGTTACCATAACCTCTCCAGGATCTGTGCGCCTGTTTATATGTCCAGCACGGCTGCAAGGGCGTCCACAACGGCATTCAGGCACTCCTCTTCGGTGCCGGTCAGAAGGCATGAGCAGGCAAGCTCCCTGCCGCTTCCTCCGAACTTCTTTGCCACAGGCCTCAAGTCCGCGGCCTTGCTTCTTAAGAATGCCTTGAAGCAGCTGCCGCCCTCCTGCTCCTTTAAGAGCACGGACACCTGAACCCTCTTCCATGCCAGCGGGTAATACTCGAAACCCTCCGTCACGGACCTGTCCAGCCCGTCCTTCTCAAAATCCGAGTTGTGAACGGTTATGACAGCAACCTTGCCCGTGCAGAACCGCTTCATGCTTCTCATTACGGCATTGTGCAGGATGACTATCTCATCCGATTTTTTGCCGTACACGTTCTCATATATGGAATACGGGTCCGCTCCGCATGAGCACAGATAGCCTGCTGTCATACAGGACTTTGCGGTTACGTCCATGTGCGTGAGCCTGCCGCTGTCCGTCATGAGGCCAAGCATCAGAAGGCTGGCCGTTGCCGCGTCCGTCTCCCAGCCTGCCTTGCGGAACATGTCCGTGAGGAGCTCGCAGCATGAGCAGCACACCCCTATGCGGTTGAACTGCGCAAAGCGGGTGTTGTATGAATGATGGTCTATGTTGACCGTAACCCCTTTAAAGCCCATAAAGGCGTCCCTGAACTTGCCCAGCACATCTGCGCTGGCGCAGTCCACGGCTATAAAGGTGTCATAGCTGTCACGCGGGATATCATGCAGAATCCCGTGCATGTCATCCAGGTACATGAAGCTGTCCGGGACCTTGGAATCCACGGCAACCTCAGCATCCTTCCCCAAAGCCCTCATCTGCCGCTGCAAAGCCAGGGCCGCCCCCAGGGCATCCCCGTCCGTGCAGGTGTGGGTGAATATGACGCACTTGTCAGCTTCTTTTATCTTTTCTATAGTCTCCGCAACAGTGCTGTTCTTTCTGTTCTCAGACATTCCCCCACTTTGCTTCCTTTGGCTGTGTATTCCATGTCTGCGGCCCAATGCCGCCGCTCATATTTTGCGGCCCAATGCCGCTGCTTATGTTCTGCGGCCTTCCCTTGCCGCTTTATGATATATATGCGGCCATTTTCAGCCGCAGTAACTGTAATCTCAAGTATATGCCGCCCCTCGGAAAGGGGCAGATTGGCCCCCGGGCTGCAGGGCCCGGGCTGCATGGCCGGATCTGAAGGACCGGATTGAAGGGCACGGATCCGGAGAGCCGGATTAAAGGACCTTGGAGACTGCGTCAATGAGCCTGCGGATGCACTGCTCCTCTGTGCCGAAGATCTCGCAGCCGCTGGCGAGCACGTGACCGCCGCCCTTGAAGCTTACCGCCACTTCGTTGACGTTTGCCCTGCCCTTGCTGCGGAAGGAGACCTTGTAATCATTGGGGTCTTCCTGCTGGAGCATTGAGATGGCAACCTCAACGGTGTCCACGGACAGAGGGAAGTCCACGTATCCCTCCGTTATGGAGCGCTTTGCGCCGAGCTCATCCATGTCCTGGTTGCGGATGACAATGACCGCCACCCTGTCCTCGCAGAAGAACTTCATCTGGCTCATGACACGTCCGTGCAGAAGGGCGCGCTCCTTGACCTGCCTGTCATACATGTTGTAATTGATTTCATGCGGGTCTGCGCCGCAGGCACGAAGATACCCTGCGTCTATATATGTCTTCTCTGTGACGTCCGAGTGCGTGAAGTTGCCGCTGTCTGTAATGAGGCCCAGCATAAGAAGGTTGGCCGTGACAATGTCCGGCTCCCATCCTGCCTCGCGGAAGATGTCCGTCAGGATGTCGCAGCATGCGCAGCATTCCTGCACATAGTTGTACTTGGCATAGCCCGGGTTGGAGATATGATGGTCTATGTTGATTGTGGTGCCCCTGAACCTTGTGTACGCGTCCGCGAATTTGCCTATCCTCTTGACGTCCGCGCTGTCCACGGAGATGAATGCATCATACTTCCCCGCAGGGATTTCATTAAGCACTTCCTTCATGACAGGCATGAAAAAGAACTTGTCCGGCACTTCGGACTCCACTATCATGTCCGCTTCCTTGCCGAGAGCCCTCAGCTGGCGCTGGAGCGCAAGAGCGGACCCTAAGGCATCCCCGTCCGGCCTTGCATGACAGAATATGGCGCACTTCCTTATATCCAGGAGCTTTTCAATGATTTCCGGTATTGTATTGTTCATCTTATCATCCGGCGCCGCTTTTCCGCGGCCCCCTTGGCTTACCCTCTGTATAACGTATTCTGTGCACATATACGGCATATTTTGCATGCCGCTGCGGCGCATGCGCCGGCTGAAACCGACTCTTGAGGCTCTGCATTAGCCCGTGTTGGCCTGCACGGGCAGGCCTTTTATATGAGCCTGCACCTGATTTGCAGGCCTTCAGCGGGCCTTTGAACGGACCTGCATGCAGATGCTGTTACTCTGCGGACTCCTCATCCTCTGCGGGAGGAATGTCCAGGGAGTTGAGTATCTGGTTTATGCGGTCCCCGTACTCCGCGCTGTTGTCCGCATAGAAGCGGAGCTGTGGAATGGTGCGTATGCGGCTCATGCTTTTTGCAAGCTCATAGCGTATCTGGTTTGCGCAGCTTGCTATGATCTTGTACGATGAGGCCATCTTGTCCTTGTCCGTGTCGAAGACGGAGATGTACACCTTGGCGTTCTTGAGGTCTGAGGAGACTTCCACGCCCGTGACGGACACGATGACGGAGAGCTCCGGATGCGCCGTCCTCACCTGCTTGTTTATGATGCTTGTGATTTCCTTCTGGAACTCGCTTGAAAGCCTGTCCGTGCGGCTGTACCCGCTCCTTCTGCCTGCCATCTTTTTACCCCTGTATCTGCTCTGTTATGTAGCACTCTATGATGTCCCCTATCTGGATCTCGTTGAAGCCGTCTAT
>JAJPYR010000011.1:0-7959 GCA_021204825.1 Clostridia bacterium
AGATCATGATGTCCTCTGCGGCCCTGGGGATGCCCTTCAGGCCTGTCTTTGTGGAATTGTATCCTTCGTTGACGCAGCCGCCGTCCGCAAGGTTTATGTCCTCGCAGTGGCAGAGGCACTTCAGGCCGAATCCGTTCCCGTACTCCATTCCGAGGCGCATTATCTGGGAGTTCATGACGGACTTGCCGTCCTCGCTGAGCGCTACGGCGCCCGCCGCCTTCATCTTGCCGATGTCAGAAAGCGTTTCACCCTTCTGGCCCTTGGTTATGGCCCCTACGGGGTGCACCTTGCAGAGGCCCACTTCCTTTGCCCTGTGGATTATGTATGACACCACAACGGCGTTGTCACAGACGGGGTCCAGATTGGGCATGCAGGCAACCTGGGTCACGCCGCCGTGAGCCGCAGCGCGGCTGCCGGTCTCAATGTCTTCCTTGCCCTCATACCCGGGCTCCCTGAAGTGCACATGCATGTCCACGATGCCGGGAAGCACATGCTTGCCCCTGGCGTCTATTACCTTGCATCCCGGGAGAGGAGTAAAAGAGCCTATGCTCTCTATCCTGCCGTTCTCTATGAGAATGTTGGTACGTATCTCTTTGTTCTTCAGCACAACAGTGCCGTTCATTATGCATTTCATATCCATATCCGCGCACCTTCCTGCGGCCTTTAGCCGCCGTATGTCTTCATGTGGGATCCGTCTGCATATCTGCTGCAGTTTGCCTGCACATTACATGCTGCAGGCCCTGTACTCCGCGAGGAGCTTCAAAACGGACATGCGGACTGCCAGGCCGCCGGTTACCTGGCGGTTTATGAGGCTGCTCTCTCCGTCTATTACCTGCGGTGTTAGCTCCACACCCCTGTTGACAGGGCCAGGATGCAGGATTATGGCGTCCGGCTTTGCGTACTTCAAGGCGTCCCCGTTGACGCCGTAGAACTTTGCGTACTCTCCGAGCGAGGGGAAAAGCCCTCCGCCCATCCTTTCCAGCTGGATTCTGAGGCCCATTACCGCATCCGCGCCCTCAAGGCACTCTTCCCTGGACCTGGCAATCCTGGCTCCCAGCCTTTCCAGCCCCGCGGGCATCATGGTGTCCGGGCCGTACACTGATACGGACGCGCCCATCTTGGTGAGGCCGAACGTGTTGGAAAGGGCCACACGGCTGTGCTTTATGTCCCCGAGGATCGCAACCTTGAGGCCTTCCAGCTTCCCCTTCGCCCTGCGGAGGGTGAACATGTCCAGAAGGGCCTGCGTAGGATGCTCATGCATTCCGTCCCCGCCGTTTATGACGCTTGCATTCACATGGTCTGCAAGAAGCTTCGGGGCTCCCGCCATGGGATGACGGATGGCAATGAAATCTATCTTCATGCTGTCCAGCGTCTTGCCGGTGTCTATCAGGGACTCGCCCTTCTGCACGGAGCTTGAAGCGGTTGAGATGTTAACTTCGTTGGCTCCCAGGTATTTTCCCGCAAGCTCAAAGGATGTCCTTGTCCTGGTGCTGTTCTCGTAGAAGAGGGTCACAAGGGTGCGCCCTTTGAGGTCTTCCCTGTGCTTTGGATCCCTGCCGCAGAGGAAGTCAAAGCAGCCTTCCGCTCCGTCCAGGATCTCCTGTATCTCTTCCGGCTCCGTGTACTGGAGCCCCAGCAAATCTTTGTGTCTCAGCATATGTCCTCATATGTCCTGCCGGCGGCAGGCACGCATCTTCCGCACGCACAGCGTTTCTGTGTTTTTCGTATATCCAAGGGGCTTTTTTGTATCCGGGCTCATATATGGCCTTTTTGCGGCCCGGGGCAGAGACTGGCCCGCTGCAAGCAAATTGAGGGCAATATATGCCGTTTTGAAGGGATTGCGGGCTGAAAAAAAACGGCTATGGCACATCCGCCTGTGTGCGGCCTGTACCTTACCGTCCTGAAAACCATTATCTTGTCCGGGAGCCCTGTCTCCCCATGTCATGTGCCATCTCAGATGCCTTGCTCTTGGTTTGGGTAGAGTATATCACAGGGCATGGAGAAAGTAAAGAGTTATAAACTATTTTTTTAGCCTAAAGTAAGCACCCTGAAGCAAGCACCCCGAAGCATGCATGCGGCCTGCAGCATGCGCCATGAAGCATGCGGCCTAAAGTATGCGCGCGAGATGGAAGCCCAGCTTGTCGCAGGATGTGAGTATGTACTCCGTGTCATCCCTCTGCTGGCGCATGGGGAACCAGAAGCTGCCGTGCACATGCCCGAAGACAACCTTCTTTGCGCCCTCCTCCTCAAAGGTCCGGGTGAACAGCGTGCCGGGGTTTTTCAATGAGAACGGCGGAAAATGGATGCATACAATGAGGGTGTCCCCTTCCTGCATGACCTTGTGGACCTCCTTGAAGCACAGCTTGAAGCGCTCCGCCTCCCTGAGGTACAGCTTCTCGTCCTGGTCCGTATAGTCCGGGCTGCCCGGGCATGTCCACCCCCTTGAGCCGCATATGACAATGCTGCCTATACGGATGCAGTCATTCTGCAGGAAATGGAAAGTCTCATCCGGCGCTGCAGCGCGCACCTTCGAGATTCCGTGCCACCAGTAATCATGGTTGCCGCGTATGAAGACCTTCTCCCCGGGAAGGTCCTTGAGGCTCCACAGGTCATCATGAATGTCCGGAAGCGTCATGCCCCAGCTCAGGTCGCCGCACAGGAGCACAATGTCATCCGGCCGGACCTTTTCCAGCCAGTCCGCCTTTATTCTGTTGAAATGATCCGTCCAGTCCGCCCCGAACTTGGTCATTGGCTTGTCCTGTCCGCCGGGCAGGTGGAGGTCGCTTATAGCGTAAACGTTCATACGCCCATACTATACCACTTCAGCCCGCCGAAATAAAGCGTTTTTCTGCATCCGGATGCCCTCCTGTATCTTTTTGGCGTCCTGCTCAGTGTCCCTTGGCGCCAAATGCAGGCTTTATGCAGCCTTCCGCGGCTGTCTCAGGTCTCTGACCTGCACCCATAAAGGGCCCTGTGCTGCCCGTGAGGGGAGCATCCGGGCTTCTTGTGTGCGCGCGCAGGTGACTTATAATAAAATTTATGTAAAATTTTGCCGGCGGGGAGTGCTAATTGCTTGCGTAAGGGGCGGATTTATATTAAAATGATACGCGGTTGCCTGTGGCGCAGCCTGTTTATACTGCGCCCTTGCAAGACGAAATAGTAATTATCACAGGAACAATGACACTATGGCGATAAGCTATAACAAGAAACGCATTATCAGAAATGCCGCCATCGCAGTGCTCTGCTGCGTTGCCGTAAGCTGCACCTGCCTCGCATCAGCTTGCTCGGAGGAAGAGAGCGTAACATATCCGAAGGGCGAGGACACGCAGACCATCCAGAACGGAAACTTCGAGTACTTCTCCATACCGGACGATGCCGTATACCTCATCAAGACACCGGACAGCTGGACCCTCAACGGGGACACATCCACTGCCATGTCCGGCATAATCTCCACATCCGACCAGGGTTGGGGAGACCTTTCCGATGAAGACCTCAAGGCCAATCTGGACTACAACAACGAGCTGGACTCGGACGATGACGACTACGAGGATGAGTACATAGATTACAACGGGATGACATCTTCGGACATCCTGTACAAGGACAACTACGCCGCAACGCTGGATGCAGAGGACGTTGCGGACAGTTACATCGCTTCCTTCCAGAACGAGACCACCCTCCGCGCCGCATACGAGGCGTACTTCGGCATAACCAGAACCAGCGATACGGAAGGCACCCTGAACGGCGAGACCGTTTACTACGAAGGAAACGAAGACGAAGACACCTGTGAATACTATTTCGATGAAGCGCACACCCAGTGCGTGCGTGAGGAGCTCATAGAGAACCCCGGCACGCATTATGACATACAGACAGACACGGACGGAACCCAGTACATAGAAGTTGACGGCGAGAAGCAGATCCTTTACGAAGATGACACCACCGGCGACCAGTTCTACATCAACGATGAGTCATACGCAGCCCAGGCCGCAAACGGTGACATTGATGCCAATGACGTAAGCCAGGACTTCAGGACTTACATCTCAAACATCCTCATGATCCACAACGGAGAGGACACGAACAACGGCATCAACCAGTACTACAGCTCCTCCACCACCATTACAATCGCAGCCAACACGGCCGCCGAGCTTTCCGTATGGGTGAAGACCTCAGACCTCAAGTTCGATAAAGGCTACCTCCAGAACACGGACCAGGACCGCGGCGCATACATTGAAGTCGTTCAGACCGTCAACGGCACAACGATAGACTCAACAAAGATCACCGCCATCAACACGGAGAAGATCCTCTCCCAGGAAGGCAACACAGTAGAGGGTTCCAACGGCTGGATCCAGTACACAGTGTACATCAACGGCTGCGACTTCGCAGACAGCACCGTAACTTTCAACTTGGGGCTCGGCGGGGATGACAACACGGAGGCCGTTTCCGGATACGCATTCTTCGATGACATCCAGATCACCCAGTACATCACGCTGGACGCCGCAGGATGCACTTACGATGATTTCCTTGCAAACGGCGGAAGCCTTGAGAATTCCACCTGCAACCTCACATCCGACACGGATGACAAGATCTTCTACGCAGACTATTCATACACTGACAAGGACGCCCGCAACTCACAGGACACTCATTATTACATAGACCTCGCGTCCGAGACTGCCGCCGGCGGCTCCTCATACCAGGCCATTAACCTTTCCGCAGCCAACGTGTCCGCAGGGCTCACGGAAGACGATACCGGCAAGCGCACATACGTGTCATCCGAAAACGATGACGCCAAGTACAACCAGGTTGAAAAGAAGGGCCTCTCGGACGGCGCACAGCTTCCGAGCACCATGACGGACTCCAGAATAACGGAAAACGACCTGATCGGAACATACAGCTACAATTACTACTTCAACAGCACGTCATTCAAGGGCACGGATTACTCCAACCTCATCAACGACGCCATAGCCAATGTGGCCAGCCTTCCCAAGGCAGACAACGAGACAAACGGCACCAGCTCCAACATGCTCCTGCTGCTCTCCGCATACGGCGCCGCATACACAGCCACAATTGCGGACAGCGCCTTCGTCCTTGATCCGGACCAGTACGTGATTGTATCCTTCTGGGCGAAGACCTCGGACATGAACGGCAAAACTGCCGCAACGCTGAAGATATATGATGCCGAAGACGAGGACAGCTCCTCAAGCTTCTCATTCGAGACCACGGACGTCACAACGGACGTAGGCGATGACGAGGACATCTATGACGGCTGGGTACAGTGCTTCTTCTTCGTGCACAACGACACGGATGAAGTGAAGACCTTCAACATAGACTTCTCATTCGGCAACACAACAATAGATTCCACAACCAACAACTCATACTATTACGGCTGGGCAATCCTCGCCAACATGCAGATACTTGAGACAAACGAGGACATCAACGCGCTTGCATCCTCAGGCTCCTACTCAGCATCCTTTGAGATTACCGACACAACGGAAGACACGTCCGGCAACGTATTCGATGACGCCGACTCACGTTCAGACATCACGACCGGCATCGCCAACACGTCCTCTTACAACGGCGTAAACGGCTCAAGCTCAACGGTGGTCGCAGACGCAGCCAGCAACCCCGACCTTGACGCATACAACACCAACTCTTATGCCGGCCTTATCAACAAGGAGTACTTCGAGGATTACAGCGAGGAAGTCCAGGCAATCCTTGATTCCTTCGATGTGGACCTTACAAGCTATACAACGGCACTGGAGAAGTGGGAAGCCGTATTCGGAGACCTCACATACCAGCCGCTGATTATAGTCAACAACCTCCGCACATACGCGCTTGTGGCAGATGCAGACGCAAATACTTACGGCCAGTATTATGTAATCGCCGAGGATGATTACACCGGCACCGTATACCAGGGAACCAACGGCAAGATTTTCCGCAAGGTTGACACAACCACGGATTCCTTTGATGAAGACACCACGTACTACGATCTCACCAGCATCTGCAACTACGGATTCGTAAGCTCCACAAACACCTTCTCATCATCCGGCTACACCACCATCTCCCTCAACGTGATGGTAAGCGGCAGCGCCACAGCGTACATCTATCTCATAGATCCTGACACCAATGACATCCTCGGATTTGAGACGCCGGAATACACATTCTGGTATGATGACGACGGCAGCGTGCTTGACGCAGAGTATGACACAACCTGGACGGACAAGGAGCACAGGACGCACATCATCTACAGCATGAGGGATGACGGCCTGTACGACAACTACAAGGACACAACCGATGACGGCGTATACGCCAACATCTACAACTACGACAAGGTATACCAGAACATAGACTTCGAGGATGATCTCTTCTACGATGCAGAAGGCAATTCCGTAATATATGATGATCTCGAGGACGGCGTTGATTACTACACTGATAATACAGCCACAGTCCTTCAGGACCACTATCTCGTTGCAAGCGACGGCACCCGTGTGTTCGAGTGGAGTGCCGAAGACAAGGCTTACTACTACCTCGTAGATGAAGAGTACACATACTACGATGACGATGATGAGGAAGTCACCGCATACCGCCAGGTACGCGCAAGGGAAGATCAGGATGATGAAGACTCACCGTACATCGTTGTGCAGGGCTTTGACACGCAGTACGTGAGAAACTACACGCAGATCACCCAGGATGCTGCACCTTACTATGTAACCATAGGCAACACAAACGGCCAGTGGGTAACCGTGAACTTCATCGTCCACACAGGCAACCTTTCCAAGAGCTACAGAGTAGAGCTCTGGAGCGGCGAGAGAGGCACATCCGGAGTAGGTACGGACAACTCCTACGATACCGGCGCCATTGCATTCGATTACAGCGCGTACAGCATCACCGATGACAACTATGATGACATGCTGTCCGAGTATGAGACAGCCATCACGGATGCATACAGAAACCTCCTGCTCAGCACAAGCACAGAACTCGTTGCCGCACTTCCTTCATTCAGCCAGAACATTGCCTTCTACCAGAAGTACGTGAATGCGCTTATAGACCAGGATGCAGACACGCTTGCAGACCTTCTGGGCGTAGATACAGAGAAAGCCAATACTCTCATTCAAGCGGCTTCAAGCCTCACAACGGATACTGTAGCCGAAGAGTTTGACTTCGATGCCAAGTATTACACCTACTCCTTCTACGATTCCACGAGCTACGTTCCCTGGAACGCTGAGACGGCTGCGGACGGCGAGACCGGATATGACTACAGCGCATCCGACTACACAGAGGCGCTTGCATACTTCACCTACAACAGGCATGACAACACCGGCGTGAACAATGAAGACATGATAACCGAGTACAACATCTTCGCTGACTACTCCGTAGTGGACAAGGAGATAGAGGTCGGAACGGTTACTATAGAGGAAGAAGAGGAAGAAGAGTCCGAGACCACATATTCCGTATGGCTCCTCGTAACATCCATCATTCTGACGGTTGTCCTGATTGTCACCCTCGTTGCAATCCTTGTCAGAGACATCGCGAAGAACGTGCGCCGCAAGAAGGGATACAAGTCCAAAGAGAAGAACATGTACCGCAAGCGTGAGAGATACATCAGAAGGCTCCACCTTGCACCCACAGAGGAGGGCTCTGACCAGACTCCCGGCAATCCGAGCTGATGGCTAACTGAATGAATCCCAAGCGGAAGCTTCACGGCTTCCGCTTTTCTTTTGCCCTGTATCACTCCCTGCTCTCCTCTTCCGCATTTGCCTTGTGCCTCCCGTGTACCTGCTGCTCGTGTTTCTGCAGCCTTACGCTCATATATGCCCCCTTCCGGGTTCTGATTCTCCCTCCGCACATCCTGCATTCCTGCAATCTGTGTCCATGTGGGCTCATACACTCACATGTATCCACATTGCCGACCACTGCGTCTCCCTCTGTTCATCCTGCATTCCTGCAGCCTGTATCCCTGTGGGT
>JAJPYR010000011.1:8059-24664 GCA_021204825.1 Clostridia bacterium
CACATGCGTCCGCTTTGCCGGCCACTGCGTCTTCCTCTGTTCATCCTGTATTCCCGCAATCTGTATCCCTGTGGGCTCATACACCCGCATGCGTCCACTTTGCCGGCCACTGCGTCTCCCCCTGTTCATCCTGCATGCCTGCAGCCTGTATCGCTGCAGCACATATCTGCATATATATACAGTACCTTGCCGGGGCCAGTCTCCCCATTTGACCTTGCTGGAATCCTTGTCACAAGACTCTTGCAAGGCTCTGTGCGGCCTGATTTGGCCGTTTGCGGGCATACAAAAAGGAGCCTTGTGCGGCTCCAGGATGTCCAACTGTATAACGTCTTTCCTCCAGGGCCCTGTGCGGGTCCTGTTTTACGTGTTTCCTGCGGGTTACAGCGTTTTAAAGGCCTGTTACATCTGCATTCTGAGGCCTTTGGGAAGGTGGTTTTTGGCGGTGCCGGAGACAACCTTGCACCAGCCTAAAGGCATGCCTTCATACATTGCTACGCTCCAGCCGCTGTCTGCGCCGGGGCAGTCTATGGGGAAGCCCTTGAGGTACTGCATGGCGGTATCTGCGTCCACGTCCACATGACGGACCTGGGAGGGCTTTAAGCGCATTGCAAGCGTATGAGACGGCTCAAAACGCTTGCCGTCTGTTATGTCACCTAGAAGGTTGTTTCTGCGGACATCTATGCTGCTGTTGCCGCATACGGCTATTTTCGGGGATCCTTCCGGGAAGGTGTGCACCTTGCCTGCAGCGCCGGAATACACATTGCATATGGGCTCTGAGAGCGTGTCATGCTCCCACTCCCTGTACAGGCGCACATGAGTGGCGCGCTCACTGTCCCCCTTCATCTGGCTGGAGCTCTTTCTTGCCCCGTCTGTCCTTTCAAGGACGGACACGAAGTGGCCTTCACCGCGTATTTCATGCGGGTACAGCTTTTTCATGCGCACAAGGCGGAAGTCCGGATGGGTCTCAAGGAATGAGGCAATCTGCTTCTCATCCTCGTCTTCTGAGAATGTGCAGGTGGAGTATACAAGCCTTCCGCCTGCAGCAAGCATTTTGGCGGCCTCGGAAAGGATCTCCTTCTGGCGGGCGGCGCATTTGCGCACTATCCCCTCGCTCCAGGTGTATATGACTTCCTTGTCCTTGCGGAACATGCCTTCGCCGGAGCAGGGCGCATCCACAAGAATCTTGTCGAAGAATGAGTCAAAGAAGTATGAGAGGGCCTCGGGCTCTGCTGTGGTCACAAGGACATTGGTGCAGCCCATGCGCTCTATGTTCTCGCAGAGGGCCACGGAGCGCTTCCTGTTGATCTCGTTGGACACGAGGAAGCCTTCGCCGCATAAGTACTGCGCTATCTGCGTGGACTTGCCTCCCGGGGCTGCGCACATGTCCAGCACCTTGTCCCCGGGCTGTACCTCCAGCTCCGGAACGGCGCTCATGGCGGACGGCTCCTGGACATAGAAAGCCCCTGCCTGGTGAAGCAGGGTCTTGCCGATGGCATGCCCCTTCACGTAATACCCGCTTTTCTCCCATGCAACTTTCCCGTCCAGCTCGAAAGGCGCCAGACGTTCAAAGTCCTCCGCGGAGATTTTGAGGGTATTCACTCTGACGCCCTTTTCCGCAGGCTTTGAACAGCCCGCAATAAAGGCGTCATATGAAGAGCCAAGCTGTATTTTCATGCGCTCCAGGAACGCAGAGGGAAGGTCAGCCATTGAGCATGTCCTCCAGTTCTGAGAGCGGCATTATCTTCACGTCATCGCGCTCATGCGCCATCTTGGTGCGGATGGAGTCATCGTTGTCCCCTTCCACATACACGTTGCAGTGCGTCATATGGTGGCTGTATGCGCCTCCGAGCTCATATATCCGGTCAATGTACGGCAGGCACTTCTCCGTGTCCGCCTCCAGCTCCGGGTTGAAGTTGAATGTGCTGCCCTTTAAAACGCCCGCGGGCTTCTCATGCATCATGAGAATATGCTCCGTTATGGCGTTCATGGCCTGCTCCTTGAGCTCCTTCTCTTTTTTGCGTTTCTCCTGGAAAGCCTTGTATGCGCTGGACGTAGGGGGCGTGACTGTCCTGTTGTGCGTGGAGCCCCTGTGCAGCTGCAGCTTTTTCTTTAGCTCATACACGGAGCATTCCATGTTCTCGCAGATCTTCTGGAGGATGCACATGGTGACGTATGCGTCATCCTCTGACCTGTGCGGCTTGAAGTCTATGCCCAGCTGGGCGGCCATGGTCTCAAGGCCGGGGCACTGCGTGAAGTCCCCTGTAAGGGTCCTGTATATGAGCTGAGTGTCCGAAAATGAGAAATGGAAGGGCGGCAGATTGTATCTCCTGGTCTCCAGGTTGAGGTACTTGATGTCATTCTCCACGGCATGCCCGTACACCATGTTGTTCTTATCTTCCAGAAGGGCCTTTATCTCGTCATAAACGCCGGGAAAGGCCGGGAACTTTCTGAAGTCCTCATAACTGTACGGCAAAACAATCCCCTTCTCGCCTCTGCCGTCCGTGAGATGGAATTTGCCTCTGGGATTGACCAGTATGTCCCTCTTTTCTATTATGTTGAACTTTTCATCACAGAGCACGTATCCGAAAGAGCATATCTTGGCCACGTTCTTGTACACGCACGCGCACTCTATGTCAAAGAACAGGAGTCTCATCTCCTGGATTATACCACTTCATACGGCAAATATCAATTAAAACCCATGGCATTTTGCGCCCTCATCATGCATCCGGACCAACAGTCCGGACTGAAGTACCTGAGATTTTTCAGTACTAAAATATTAGTAATTATTGACTTTTTAAGGCAAAAATACTAAAATATGAGTACTATGGAAGCAGATAAATATGACATTTCAAACTTCTTCCCAATCATTACGGAGCAGTCCGTAACAAGTGGCCTTGTCGCGCGTGTAAAGCAGCGCAGAAAGGAGCAGCATATGTCACAGAAGGATATTGCCAGAAAAAGCGGCGTGTCCCTGGGCTCATACAGGCGTTTTGAGCAAACGGGCGAGATATCCCTGCAATCGTTTCTAAGGGTCGCCGATACCTTGGGATATCTGGCGGACTTTGATTCGCTTTTCAAATACAAGAGAGTCATAGATTCCAATGGCAGGTTGATTCCGTAGGGGGATACAATGCCTCTGCTGCATCTGAATATCATTAAAGCCTCCGGCATATTCCGGGGGCTTTTGTGTTATCTGTGTTGTTGTGAAGGTGTTGGAGTCACTTCTTCTTTGTGGGGATAAGGATTTCTTTGCCGCCCATGTACTTGCGGAGAACTTCGGGGATGGTGACGGAGCCGTCCGCCTGGAGATGGTTCTCTAGGAAGGCGATGAGCATGCGCGGAGGGGCAACGCAGGTGTTGTTGAGCGTGTGGCAGAACTCGTTTTTGCCCGTTGCGGTGTTCTTGTAGCGGATGTTGAGGCGGCGGGCCTGGGCGTCCGTGAGGTTGGAGCAGCTGCCTACCTCGAAGTACTTGTGCTGGCGGGGGCTCCAGGCCTCCACGTCACAGCTCTTGTACTTGAGGGGCGCCAGGTCTCCGGAGCAGCATATGAGCTGGCGGACGGGGATGTCCATGGATGTGAAGAGCTCCACGGTGTAGCGCCAGAGCTTCTCATACCACTCATCGCTCTGGTCCGGCTTGCAGACCACTATCATCTCCTGCTTCTCAAACTGGTGTATGCGGTATATTCCTCTCTCTTCTATGCCGTGGGCACCCTTTTCCTTGCGGAAGCAGGGCGAGTAGGATGTCAGCGTCTGGGGAAGGTCTTCCTCCTTTAAGGTCGCTCCCATGAAACGGCCTATCATGGAGTGCTCGGATGTGCCTATGAGGTACAGGTCCTCGCCCTCTATCTTGTACATCATGCCGTCCATCTCCTCGAAGCTCATTACGCCGGAGACGACATCGCTGCGGATCATGAAGGGCGGAATGACGTATGTGAAGCCCTTGTCTATCATGAAGTCCCTTGCATATGCAGTCATGGCGGAGTGAAGACGGGCCATGTCCCCTATGAGGTAATAGAATCCGTTTCCGCTCGTGCGGCGTGCGGAATCCAGATCAACTCCTCCGAAGCTCTCAAGGATGTCCAGATGATAGGGCACATCGAAATCCTTCTCAGGCTGGCCTAAGAAGACTTCGCCCTGCACGTTGTATGTCTCGTCCGGGCCTAAGGGGACATCATCCGCGATGATATTGGGGATCTGCATCATGGCGGCCTTGAGGCGTGCCTCAACTTCTGCGCACTCCTTCTCTATCTCAACTACACGGTTGTTGTTGGCAACGGAGTCTGCTTTTACCTGGTTGGCCTCATCAATCTTTTTCTCGCGCATAAGTGTGCCTATCTGCTTTGCAAGCACATTGCGGCGGGCCCTTCTGTCATCCCCTTCTCTCTGGAGGGCGCGCTTTCTCGCATCCAGCTCAATGACCTCATCCACAAGCGGAAGCTTGGAATCCTGGAACTTTTTGCGTATGTTCTCCCTTACTTTGTCCGGGTTGTCTCGTATAAGGTTAATGTCTATCATATCTTAAGCCTTCCGGTGCCTTCCGGCGCCTTTTTCCGGCCTGTTTGCAGACCGTTTTTTACATTGTGAAATTATACTTCAAACGCCTTTTAATTGCAATTAAAATATGCATACAGCTTGAAAAAACCGCTGCAGGATGTTATAATGGACGGAATAAAGAGCCGTACATGATACGCAGGATGATATGCGTGAGAGAATATGAGCAAAATAACATTCAAGCCAACTGAAGAAGAGAATACGGAGTCTTCAGAGAAGCAGCAGGGAATGACGCTGGACCCGTCCCTCATGGATGCCGGTCCTCAGCCGGAAGAAAAGCCTGCTCCAAAGCCGCCCAAAAGGTCCACCAGGCCGTCAGCAAGACAGGCTTCAAAGACTGCTGCAGATGCCGGCGGGAATTCCAAAGCTGAGGACACATCTTCCAGGGCCTCAGACGCAAAGTCTGCGGACACATCTCCGGAGTCCGTCAATGCAGCGGCGGCTTCTGCGGCATCAAAAGCTGCAGACACAAAGGCTTCTGAAGCTTCCGCGGATGCATCTCCTGCCGCAAAGCAGGCAGCTTCCAGGCCCTTTGCAAGGCCTGCCACAAGACCGGTATCTTCAAGGCCCGGGACCACAAGGCAGACGGAAGCCGCACAGGCGGCCGCCGAAGATGATGATTCCGCCGCACCAATGGAGCTGGTCTTCCCGGATACTCCGCAGTACATAACCGTGCCAGCGGAAAAAGGTTCCAAGACGGGGCCTGTGAAGATTGAGAGAGTGCATCCGGACCTTTCCGAAGGGCTTTCCACGGAACAGGTTGAGATAAGGACGCCGGGGGCTGCAAACGTAGTTGAAAAGCGCTACTCCCGTTCATATGCAAGCATCTTTATAGGCAACATATGCACCTTCTTCAACCTGCTGTGCCTTTTGGCGGGCATAGCCCTGGTCCTCGCAAACACCAAAGGTGTCTCCAACTATATGGTGCTGTTCATAACCGCACTGAACATCATCATAGGCATCATACAGGAGATAAGGTCCAAGTGGTCCATAGACAAACTGTCCCTTTTGGGAGCCAGTTATATAAAGGTCGTGCGGAACGGGGAGACGGTTGAGATTCCGACAGGCGAGATAGTCGTTGATGACGTAATCCTTCTCGAAACGGGCGCTCAGGTGCCTGTGGACTGCTATCTCGCAGAGGGCAACGTAGAGGTCAATGAGTCGATTTTAACCGGCGAATCGGTGTCAGTCAAAAAGAACATAGGGGATCTCGTATACGCAGGAAGCTTCATCTCGGGCGGCAACGGAAAGCTGAGGGCCGAGAAGGTCGGCAAAGAGACCTATATTGAGAAGCTCACTGTAAAGGCCAAGAAATACAAGAGGCCCAAGTCTGAGATAATGAACTCCACGCAGTTCCTTATCAAGTGCATCGCTATTTTAATCGTTCCGATCGCCATAGGGACTTTCCTCATCGCATACCACAACACAGGCAACGACAGCGCCTTTGAGAACGTAATCCCCTGGATTTTCTCGCAGGAAGTCAACTATGCCATCCAGCGAACCTGCACGGTCGTCATCGGCATGATACCATCGGGCATGCTCCTTTTGACCAGCATAGCGATGGCCGTGGGCATAATACGCCTGACGCGGTGCAACACCCTCGTGCAGGACATGTATTCCCTTGAAATGCTTGCGCGCGTGGACGTCCTCTGCCTTGACAAGACAGGCACCATTACGGACGGCCAGATGAAGGTCAATGACACCATAATCCTCAATACTGTGGGGGACTACTCCATGCAGGAGATTATGGGCAGCATGCTAAAGGCCTTGAACGACAACAACCACACGTCCATAGCCCTGCAGAACCATTTCGGATACAGCGACAGGCTCACGCCCGTCACAACAATACCCTTCAACTCCAAGAGAAAGCTATCCGCAGTGACTTTCGATGACGTAGGCACGTTCGTCATGGGAGCCCCGGAGTTCGTATTGAAGCCCTATCCCGCCAAGGTGGAAAGGATGGTCAAGCAACTCGCCCAGAGCGGCTTCCGTGTCCTTGCCGTTGCATACTCACAGGCGGCCATAGCCGGGGACAGGGTTCCCTCTGTGGTCAAACCAATAGCAATTATCTCCATAGCGGACAACATCCGTGAGGATGCCATACCCACGCTCAAGTGGTTTGCTGACAATGACGTGTCCGTGCGTGTCATATCCGGTGACAACCCCGTAACGGTTGCGGAAGTCGCACGCAGGGCCGGCATAGAGCACGCCGAGAAGTTCATATCCCTTGAAGGCCTCAGCGACCGCGAGGTTGAGGACGCAGCCAACAAGTATACAGTCTTCGGGCGTGTCTCCCCTGAGCAGAAAGCCGTCCTGATACGCTCCATGAAGTCCCAGGGGCACACCGTGGCCATGACGGGAGACGGCGTGAACGACATCCTGGCCATGAAGGAAGCGGACTGCGCAATATCCGTGGCGGCAGGCTCGGATGCGGCCAGAAACGTGAGCCATCTGGTGCTCATGGACAACAACTTCTCCTCCATGCCCAAGATTGTTGCCGAAGGCAGGCGTGTAATCAACAACATAATGAACTCCTCCTGCCTGTACCTCATGAAGACTCTCTTCACAGCCATCCTGGCCGTGATCTGCATATGCATGTCCCAGCCGTATCTCTTCCTTCCGCAGAACATGCTTCTTCTGGAGTTCGGAATAATCGGTGTTCCGTCATTCTTCCTTTCCCTCCAGCCCAACAAGGACAGGGTGCACGGCAGATTCATCACGCACGTGCTGTCGGGAGCGGTCGCGGGCGCTGTAGTCATGATCCTCTGCGTAATGTCCATGTACATTACGAAAGTCTTCAACGATGACTTCCTGGACTACTACAAGCCGATGTGCATGCTGGCCCTCACCTTCTCCGGCTTCGTAATGGTATACCGCACCTGCCAGCCTCTGAACCTGTACAGAACGGTCCTGTGTGCGGCAGTACTGGCAATATGCATTGTAGGCGTGGCCGTGCCGTACCTTACAGACGCGATGTTCTACACCGGCTGGCTGGACCTTCAGTGGGACTATGCGAAAGTGCTTGTAGTCGTTGTGGTCGTAATGGCGGCCTTCCCCATATCCGGCTGGATGCTTAAGCTCATGCACTTCATCATGCCTTCCTCCGTTGGCAAGACCCGCGAGCCTCACGAATCCCACAAGCATGGCGGCCAGACCCCTTCCGCAGGCGGCAAGGCACAGGGCCAGAGCCAGGCCCAGGCCTCCCAGAAGCAACCTTAAAACCCAATCCAAAGACATCCGCAGGCAGGGCTCCGGCCCTGCCTTTTCTGTTGTCCGGAATCTGCAAAACGGCACACTTATACGCATTCCAAGCGCCTTGCGCACCCCTTCATGAGCCTTGAAATCCCCTTGAACTTATCCTGTAATCCGGCGGCTTTTCCCCGACTAAACCGGTGATATTGAGCAGAGTATGAACATATGTTTCTTAGCAGGTCCATTTGAACTGGCACCGCTGGGATAGAAACCATGAAAGACAACGACAACAAGACACCTGATGGCACGCCACAGCGGACAACGGCGATGACATGAGAGCCGGGTATGACATCTCCGATGCCCTACGGAACCTTATACAAGCCACCTGCCTGAAAATCCAAGGCCGTGGATGATACGTACTCCTCTCCGGACACAGAGCCCACAGGGTCCGGGGAAACTGATTAGCGGTCTTCCCTGCCGGCAATTCTGAAAATCCGGTGAAATCATTTACCCATATACTGTTTACATATTGAAGCATTAAATGCTTCCGCTATAATGCCTCTCTTACACACCCCTGCGCGGGCGCATGAAGGTCCTGTGGCATACTTTCCAGGAGAATTAAAGAACCTTTCCCCTTGTGAAAAAACATGGGTTAAGGGGGATTTGTTGAAAAAAATTTCAACTTCTCCCCCTTAAACGGCACTTTTGCATCTCTAAAACAGGACAGTGATGCCCCTAAGTATGCGAACCATGTGTTCAATAAGGGATTTAACAGGTACAGTTCATAATTAAACCATGATTGACGGCTGTATTATTCAAAAAAAAGTAAGATTACCCTTGTTATCTGCCGTTTAAGCATCATTTACAACATCCTCTCTCCTGTCTCCTTTTGTGAAAAAATATAGGTTAAGGGGGAGAAGTTGAAAAAAAATTCAACTTCTCCCCCTTAAACGGCATTTTTCTGAAGGTGCCGCTGTGACAGCTGTCTTGCTGCAGGCAAAAGAAAGCCCCCTGTGCTTGCGGGCACACAGGAGGCTGCGGTGTTCATTATGGGTTCTGTTCCGGTGGATTAGATGTCCAGGTCATCATCCTTGCCTTCGTCAAAGTCGGAGTCGGAGTCGGAATCCTCGGTATCGGGGTCGTCGAAGATGTCATCATCGAAGGCATCACGGAAGTCACGGGGCTGTGAGGCATCGTCATCCGAATCCTCGTCAAGGTCGTCATCGGAATCCTCGTCAAGGTCGTCATCTGAGTCCTCGTCAAAGCCGTCATCGGCGTCTATGGAGTCGGAGTAGTCGAGGGTGTCCAGAGTGCCGAAGCCTTCATCTTCGGCCTCTGCAGGCTCTGCAGCGCTGTCCTCTGCAATGAAGGTATCTTCATCGGAAGATGTGTCAGATGCGCTTATATCGGCGTCAGTTGCGTCTGGAGCCGTTTCTGCAGGGGCTTCGGCTTCTTCATCATCGTCACGCTCCGTGACGGCCACGGTGGCTACGGAGCCTTCCTTAAGCTTCATGAGGCGCACGCCCCTGGCTCCTCTGCCAAGGCAGGAGATGTCGGAGCAGTGCATGCGGATTATGATTCCGGCGTCGGAGATTATCATGATGTCATCCTCATCGGGGCTGACCTGCTTGAGGTTGACAAGCGTTCCTGTTATGTCGTTGAAGATGCCAGCCTTCATTCCCTGTCCTGCACGGCCATGCTGCGTGTATTCGGTGACTTTGGAGCGCTTGCCGTATCCGTTGGAGGATACAGTGAGAACATCCTTGGACTCATCAACTACCAGCATGTCCACAAGGGCATCATCATCGCCTATCTTCATGGCGCGCACGCCTGTTGCGGCGCGGCCCATTGAACGGACACCGGACTCTGAGAAACGGATTACCTTGCCGGCCTTTGAGGCAACCATGATGTCATCATTGCCTGTGGTGAACTGCGCTGAGACGAGGAAATCACCTTCGTTGAGCGAGATGGCAATCTTGCCGTTGCGGTTGATGCGCTCAAACTCTGAAACGGGTGTCTTCTTTATGAGCCCGCGGTCGGTGGCAAACGCTATGAAGCCTTCATCCGTGGTAACAGGGATTATGGTGGTTATCTTCTCATCCTGTGCAATCTGCACAAGATTTACAATGGCCCTTCCGCGGTTTGCCCGGGCGGCTTCAGGTATCTCGTACGCCTTTATGCGGTATACGCGGCCTAAGCTGGAGAAGAGAAGCAGGCTGGCGTGGGATGAACAGATGAACATGTCCTCCACGAAGTCCTCTTCCTTGGGCTTGTGGCCGGTTATGCCTGTGCCTCCGCGGCGCTGTGCCTTGTACTCCGCAACGGGCAGGCGTTTTACGTATCCCGTGTGGGTCATTGAGACCACAACCTGCTCTTCGGGAATTAAGTCCTCGTCCTCTATCCCGCCGTCAAAGTCGGTTGCTATCATGGTCTTGCGCTTTGTAGGGAAGCGCTTCTTGATGTCCAGAAGGTCTGTCTTTATGATGTCCAGCACCCTGCTCTCATGCGCCAGGATGTCCCTGTAATCCGCTATGGCGGCCTCTAAGACGGAGAGCTCATCCTGGATCTTGTTCACTTCCAGATGGGACAGGCGGTACAGGCGCAGCTCTGCTACTGCCGTTGCCTGGCGCTCATCCAGGGCAAAGTTTGCGGTGAGCTTCTGGACGCAGTCCGCCTTGTCCTTTGCGCTGCGGCAGACGGCTATGACCTCTTCTATGCTGGCCTGGGCAATGACCAGGCCCTCTAAGATATGGGCCCTCTCCTCCGCCTTGGCAAGGTCATACTTGGTGCGGCGGGTTATGACGTCCTTCTGGTGCTCCAGGTAGTAATAGATGAACTCCTTGATGTTGAGAATCTTCGGGGTGCCGTCCACAAGGGCGAGCATTATGAGCCCGTCAGAAACCTGCAGGTCTGTATGCTTGTACAGAAGGTTTAAGACAACCTGAGGATTGGAGTCCTTCTTGAGTTCTATGACTATGCGCATGCCGTCGCGGCCGGACTCATCGCGGATGTCCGAGATGCCGTCTATGCGCTTGTCCTTGACGAGGTTTGCGATTGTTTCAATGAGCTTCGCCTTGTTGACCTGGTAGGGAATCTCATCCACAACTATGCGGGTCCTTGTTGCGTTGCCGCTCTTGTACTCCTCAACCTCGCATTTGGAACGGATTATGATGTTTCCGCGGCCCGTGCGGTATGCCTTGCGCACGCCTGCACGGCCCATTATCACTGCGCCTGTAGGGAAATCCGGAGCCTGGATGTACTGCATGAGGCCGTCCACGTCTATGTCCGGATCATCTATCATGGCCACTATGCCGTCTATGACTTCGCCTAAATTGTGCGGCGGAATGTTGGTGGCCATGCCCACGGCTATGCCGTCCGAGCCGTTTACAAGCATGTTGGGAAAACGGCTGGGAAGAACGGTGGGCTGCATGCCGGTGTCATCGAACGTGGGATAGAAGTCCACGGTGTCCTTGTCCAGGTCTCTGAGCATCTCTGCGGCTATTCTGGAAAGCCTGGCCTCGGTGTAACGCATTGCGGCCGGAGGGTCTCCGTCCACTGAGCCGAAGTTTCCGTGGCCGTCCACAAGGGGTTCGTTTATGGTGAAGTCCTGCGCAAGGCGCACCAGGGCGTCATATACAGAAGAGTCTCCGTGAGGATGGTACTTGCCCAGGCAGTCTCCGACGATTCTTGCGCACTTTCTGTACGGCTTGTCCGAATACAGGCCCAGCTCATGCATGGAGTACAGGATGCGCCTGTGAACGGGCTTTAAGCCGTCCCTTACGTCCGGTATGGCGCGCGACACGTTTACGGCCATGGCGTACGCTATAAAGGACTTCTTGAGCTCATCGTTTACTTCAACGTCCAGGGTCTTGGTGAGTGCCAGAGTCTTTTTGAACTCTTCAGTAAGCTCAGGGCTGGTTTCTTTCTTTGCCATATGTCAGGACTCCTTAAATATCCAGCTCTTGCACAAGCTTGGCGTTCTCTTCTATGAACTGGCGCCTCAGCTCCGGCTGCTCTCCCATGAGGAGCGCGAACAGCCTGTCCGCCTCAACCGCGTCATCAATGTTGATGCGCACAAGGGTGCGCCTTGCAGGGTCCATCGTGGTCTCCCACAGCTGCTCCTTGCTCATCTCGCCCAGACCCTTGTACCTCTGGATCTCAAACTTCGCGCCGGGATGCGCATCCCTGAACTCGTCCATGGCGGCTTCAGTGTACAGGTACGTGTCATCTATTCCTTTGCCCGTGATCTTGTACAGGGGCGGCTGCGCAGCGTACACATGGCCGTGCTCTATTAAAGGCCTCATGTAACGGAAGAAGAATGTGAGCAGCAGGATGCGTATATGGGAGCCGTCCACATCGGCATCCGTCATGATTATGATCCTGTCATAGCGGAGCTTGGACTCATCAAAGTTCTCCTGCGTGATGCCGCATCCGAAGGCCGTTATCATGGCCTTGATCTCCTGGTTTTCCAGGGCCCTGTTTATGCGGACCTTCTCCACGTTGAGTATCTTTCCGCGGATGGGAAGCACCGCCTGGAACCTGCGGTCCCTGCCCTGCTTTGCGGTGCCGCCCGCAGAGTCTCCCTCTACGATGTATATCTCGCAAAGCTCCGGGCGCCTGTCTGAGCAGTCTGCAAGCTTTCCGGGAAGCTTTGTGCTCTCCAGAACACCCTTTCTAATTGTCTCCTCACGGGCCTTTCTTGCGGCCTCTCTCGCACGCTGCGTAATAAGGCAGCGGTTTATGAGCGCCCTGGCCTCAATGGGGTGCTCCTCAAGATATGTGCCGAACTTGTCCGTCACAGCCTTCTGCACGAAGCCCCTCACGTACGTGGAGCAAAGCTTTGCCTTGGTCTGGCTCTCATACTGGGCGTCCGCAATCTTTACGGACACAACGGCCGTGATGCCCTCACGGACATCGTCTCCGGACAGCTTCTCCGTATCCTTTAAAATCTTGAGGTTGTGCGCAGTATCGTTTATGACCTTCGTAAGCGCGGCCTTGAAGCCGTCCAGATGCGTTCCTCCGTCCGGCTGGCGGATGTTGTTGGAGAAGGGGAATATCTGCTCTGAAAGGCTGTCATTGTACTGTATGGCAACCTCCAGGAACCTGTCCTCTCCCTCCGAAGCCTCGAAATAGACGGGCTTTTCAAAGAAGGTCTCCTTGCCCTGGTTAATGTCCTCTATGAAGCCCACAACGCCTCCCTCATAGCAGAAGGAGTCCGTCTTCACAGGGTCTTCGCGGAGGTCCGTAAGCGTCAGCGTGAGCCCCTTGTTGAGGTATGAGAGCTCACGGAGGAGGGTCTTTAATATGTCATAATTGAAGACCGTGGCCTCCAGTATTGTTGCATCCGGGTGGAATGTTATGGACGTTCCTGTGGCGTCCGTGTCCTCAACAATCTTGAGCGGCTCCTCAGGCTTGCCGCAGTGATACACCTGACGGAACTTGTGCCCGTTCTGGCAGACTTCTGCCACGAGAGTATCCGAAAGTGCGTTGACGCATGACACGCCCACGCCGTGAAGGCCGGATGATATCCTGTACCCGCCTTCCTTGTTTCCGCCTCCGAACTTTCCTCCGGCATTGAGGTTCGTGAGCGCAAGCTCCACTCCGCTCACCCCTTCCCGCTCATTTATGCCGGTGGGTATTCCTCTGCCGTTGTCCCTTACGGTGCAGGATCCGTTCTCTGTGATGATGACGTCTATCCTGTCGCAGTAACCCGCCAGGGCCTCGTCTATGGAGTTGTCTATAACCTCCCTCACAAGGCAGTGCAGGCCCTTCTCGTCCGTAGGCCCTATATACATTCCGGGGTGCTCCCTTACAGGCTCAAGACCTTTAAGCGCACGCAGGGAATTCGCATCATAATCTGATTCAACTTTTTCAGGCATTTTGTTCCTCTCAAACGGCCTCTTCCAACGGCCCGAAAACGGGTCCGGTTTGACCGTTTTTTATTATAACATATTATATAATCCTTTGCAAGAAAATGAACGTAAAAAAATGTTTTTTAGCCCAAATTTTCTATAAAATCCGCCCTGGATTTTCCCGCCCGAAAAGGCAGTTTTCCGGCCTCATTTTCTGCCTGTTTTATCCCCTTGCAGACGCCTCCTGAAGCCTTTTTTTACACGCCAAAAAAGGCCCTGCCTGTGCAGCAGAACCTTCCGCAATATCCTTTAACGTACGCCAATGCAGGGACAGTTATTCTTCCGTGTACTCCTTAAGGGCTTCCAGCCTTTCGCGGCACCCGGAGGCAGCGTCTTCATCTCCTGTGGCCGTATAATACTGCTCCTTAAGCTTAAGCAGGGCAATGTATGCCGGGCTGTCCTCCTGTATCTGAGGCAGGCCTTCCAGGCGCTCCCTCTCTATATCCTCAAGGGGCGTTCCGCTCTCTGCGTCCGCCTGCACAGACATTACCGCAAGGGTTACTTTGGCCTCATCATCCAGGCGGATGAGCCCTAAGACGGCCATGCCGTCTGTGTCCCCGTCCCCCAGCGTGCAGGGGAATGCGTTGAGCACAAAGAGATACACCGAGGCGGGCAGCACGAAGCTTATGCATACGGGCACTGCGTGCACGGACAGGGCTATGATGCCGAGGATTATGCACAGCAGGTTGACTGCGAGCCCTCCGAGGGACGTTGTGATGAGCCTTGAGCGCAGCCCCTTTGAGCGGTCTGTCCAGACATCGCAGTATGATGACCCGAAGACGGAGAAATGCATCCTGGTCTTCACGTGGGCCATAGCCCCGAAGAGCTTGTGGCCCAGCTCATGAAGCCATGAGCCGAGGGGTATGAAGATGACCACGGCCAAAGCCACGGCTATTATCCACCAGGCGTATGCGTATGCGCAGAATACAATTACAAGGGCCGCGCAGGCAACGCCAAGCACTGCCGCCGTTATGTACGCCGCATATCTCATGAGAGCGAGCCTCTCTTGAGCATTACATATCCCTCTATGTTGTCTGACTCCGAGACGGCAGCCTCTTTTATGCCGAAGTTCTCCATGACCCTGCCCAGGAGCAGGCATCCGCCGGCGAAGACATCCGCCTTGTTTGGATCCATGCCGGGAACGGCCCTTACCTCATCCACGGACAGCTCCAGCATCCTGTATCCCATCTCCAGGACTTCATCCCTGCCGATTACGGTGCCGTCTACAACGGCGGGGTCATACACCTTGAGGCCGTGCTTTACGGACGCTATGTTTGTTGCCGTGCCGCCTATGGTGCAGATATGGTACGGGGAGGCATCAAATTTGCCGTAATCCGCAATCTTCTGGGCTATGACATTGTCCAGCCTGTCCCTGTCCCTGCCGGCGAGGTCATACAGCCTCACGGTGCCTATGTTCACGCTCCTTGCATACAGGGACACTTTATTCACGCACACATTGACCTCTGTGCTTGCTCCGCCTACGTCTATAATGCCTCCGTCCCGGCCTCCCAGGGCCCCTACAAGCCCTGCATTGGCCTCCACAAGGCCTTTGATGACGTCCACGTCCAGCCCGCACTTATTCTTAACCTGCGCGCAGAACTCCGCGCCGTTTGCAGCAGAGCGGACCGCTGCCGTAGCGAAGGCGTATATCTCATCCGCACCTTCATTCCTTGCCCTCTCCGCAAAGGCTGCCACAGCATCCGATGTGCGCTCCATGGCGGCATCCTTCAACAGGGCCGATGTGGCTATACCCTCCCCCAGGCGGGTTGTGGAAATGGCCTTATATAAAGTTTTTCCGTCCGATATAATTGCCATACGGACGGAATTAGAACCAATATCTATTGCACAGATCTTCATGATGCACCTTGCTTTACTTAGTCTCCCAGCTGTATCCGTTCCTCAGCAGATACTCCTTGAGATACTCCTCTGACTGGAGATATTCCAGGTCATCCTGTCCGGCCGCTATCTTGCCTTCCAGTTCCGTTATCTGGTCTTCGATGTCCTGCTTGCGGTTTTTGATGACAACCATCTCTACCATCTGGTATATGATAACAGCTATGAAGATGACTATGAGAACCACAGCAGCCACTGTAATGGCAGCCACGAGCCTGTTTTTCTTGTCTTCCGTTATCTGCATGCCCCTATCTCCTTATACGGCCATTATACCAACCGGATTTCCAAAATGCAAGAAGATTTCCGTATAATTGCATAATTTGTAAATGAATATTTCTAAAAACCATCCAATCCAGCGCAAAAAACCCGGGAATCCTTATGAACTCCCGGGCAATCTGCACCATATGAAACGTTGGTCAAATAAGAATTAGAAATCTACCCACCTAATCTCGTTTTCGACCTCCATGAAGGTCTTGCCGTCCCAGATCTTGAGGGCAAGGAACTCATCTATTGGTAAGTGCACTCCATTCCCTACAAGGACTAATGAATAATCTTTTGCCGGAGGATCCAAGGTCCACATAAAGTAAGTTGGCTTGTCACCGTCATCTATATATCCTTCAAGAAAGAACTTCTTCCCCCTGAAAATGAATATCAGATCAAAACCGCATGACAGGTCAAACAGAAAATCATCAATGTTACCGCCTAGCATTTTCAGGTACCTCAATGAAGTATTTTTTATACTTCTCGTATTCTTCATCCGTAAGTAACCTAGGCTTACGATTATCATAACTGAAATCATCGCGGATGGTATATACATGAATATGAAGGACCTTATGGCTCAAATTGCCATTAGTCAACTTACCTTCATGTGTATATGCAATTTCCTTATACACATAATGATTTTCATCATAGAAACGTATCTCACGGAAAGTTCCTTCTTTATCTAACGATATATACGCCGAACTGCTGTGAGATTCAACAGGTAATCCATGCACCCCGTCTATACCTTCTAAAACCTTGACACCCTCTATCATGCCAACGGTCTTATAAGTATA
>JAJPYR010000080.1 GCA_021204825.1 Clostridia bacterium
ATTTTTAACTTATAACAAGGCTAAAACGGTTGCTTTTTGAAAGAGGGTATGGTAGTATTAGTTACGTTCTTAATCGAAGCTTGAGATTGAGTGCCTTCCCGGGCACTCAATCGTTGTAATAGGGGTATTGCATGAACATTAAACCTCTGGAAGAGATAAGGGCTTTCTTTGAAAAGTACGCCGCCGGGATGGACATCGAAGTGGTGGACCTGGAGTGGAACCCGAAGACTGCAAATCTCACGGTCTATATAGAGAATGAGGCGGGAATGGACCTGGACACATGCGAGAAGTTCCACAACCTCGTTTTCGA
Organism: Clostridia bacterium; assembly: GCA_021204825.1. Lineage (GTDB taxonomy): Bacteria > Bacillota > Clostridia > Christensenellales > Borkfalkiaceae > Coproplasma. The sequence goes on from JAJPYR010000080.1 coordinate 311, forward strand.
CCCCATAGATGACCTGGACCCCACATACGGGCAGCCGTACACGCTCAACGTCTCCAGCCCCGGCCTGGACAGGCCCTTCAAGACACAGAGAGACTTTGAGAGAAACCTTGGAAAAGAGGTCGAGATAAAGCTCTTCGCCCCCATAAAGGGCAAGAAGTATCTGGAGGGCTTCATGGAGGCCTTCGATGACAACTCCGTCACCGTCAGGTGCGGCAAGGAAGTCATAAAGCTGGAGCGCAGCAGGATAGCCAGGATAAACAAGGCAATCAAGTTCGACGAGGCCTCCTTCAAGGCCCTGGAAGCCCAGGAAAAGGGGCAGTAAGGGGCGGCACACCAGGCCGCATGAGGCCTCCTTCAACGCCCTGGAAGCCCAGGGAAAGGGACAGTGAAGGTCTGTGCTTTCAGGTGCAAAATATTCACATATATGGCAGAATTCAGCCGTTAAGGCATGGGAGCGGCCGTGCCTTGGGCAAAGATGCAGGCCGGGACTTCAAGGACCGGCGCAAGCCGGACCTGAGCCGGCGGGTCAATATAAATTACTAACATCAAAATGTCAGGAGAGTAAGATGGTCAACAGGGAATTTTTCGCGGCGCTTGCTGAGTTTGAGAAGGAAAAGAACATCCCGCAGGATGCATTCATAGAGGCGCTGGAATCAGCTTTGAACTCCGCTGTCAAAAAGCAGGCGGATCTTTTCGGAGTGGTCAAGATAAAGACGGACGAGGAATCCGGAACCATAGAATTCGTCACAGAGGCCACTGTGGTGGATGAGATTACGGACAAGGACAGCCAGATTCTCCTGGAGGACGCCAAGAAGATAAAGAAGAGCGCCAAAGTGGGGGATGTGCTCACGGAAAAGTTCGTGCCCAGGAATTTCTCAAGGATAGCTGCGCAGACTGCAAAGCAGGTCATTCAGCAGAAGATACGCGAGACGGAAAAGGAAGCCGCAGTGAATGAGTTCTCGGACAAGAAGGGCCAGCTTCTTGTGGGAACGGTGAGAAGGACGGACGGGCAGAACGTGCTCATAGACTTCGGCAAGGGCCAGGTGGAAGGAATAATGCTGCCTTCGGACCAGGTGAAGACCGAGACATACAATGTCAATGACCGCGTAAAGGTTTACGTGAAGAACATAAAGAGCGGATACAGGGGAGCCCAGGTTCTGGTGTCCAGAACGGCACCGGGGCTTGTGGAGAAGCTCTTTGAGGAAGAGGTCCCCGAGATCAAGCAGGGAACGGTTGAGGTCAAGGCCATAAGCCGTGAGCCCGGGGAGAGGACCAAGATGGCCATAGCTTCCACGGATGAGAGAATAGACGCCGTCGGAGCCTGCGTGGGCAACAGGGGCGCAAGGGTCAATGCTGTGGTGCAGGAGCTCGGCGGCGAGAAGATAGACATCATCCCATGGAGCGAGAACCCGCTGGAGTTCATTGCTAAAGCCCTGTCCCCTGCGAAGGTCGTATATGTGAAGCAGACGGATGAGAAGACCGCCATGGCGGTTGTTCCGGATGACAAGCTTTCTCTGGCCATAGGAAAGAACGGACAGAATGCGCGTCTTGCGGTAAGGCTCACGGGCTGGAAGATAGACGTGAAGAGCGAGACCGCAGCCAGGGACATGGGGCTTGTTCCGGAGGACGATGAGGACGAGGAGTAAATGAAGACCAGAAAGATACCCTTGAGAATGTGCATCGCCTGCAAGGAGATGAAGGAAAAGAAGGAGATGCTCCGCATTGTGAAGACCAGTGAGGGGAAGATTTTCCTGGACTTTTCCGGAAAGGCCTCCGGAAGGGGAGCATATATCTGCAACAATCCGGACTGCGTAAAGAAGCTGCGCAAGCAGCACATACTGAACAAGGTCTTCTCATGCCAGGTGGACGATGACATCTGCAGGCAGATTGAGGAGGAGTACTTTGGGAAGCAAAATTGACACATACATAGGCTTCTGCATAAAGGCAGGCAAGCTGGTCCGCGGAAGCGGGGCTATAGACACCCTGAAGCGCTCGGACGTCAAGCTTCTCATAATGGACGGGACCTGCGCAAAGAACTCAAGGCGCCTGGCGCTCAAGTTCTGCAACAGATTCCACTGCCCGCTCATAATATGCCAGGAAGGCTTTGAGAGAATAGTGAACCGCCCGGACTGCAGGCTTGCGGCGGTGAAGGACGAGCAGCTGGCAAAAGCGATACTCGCGTGCGATGAAGAAAACTACCGATTGTATACCGGAGGCGATATTTTATAAAATGGCAAAGAACCCGTACAAGACAATAGAGAACATTAACAAGCTTAACGAACCCGTTTCCAACCTTTCCAAAAAAGTGTCCGCCACAGAGAGAAGGCTGCAGGACATCATGTCCCGTCTCAACAGCATGGAGGCCATTATCGCGGAGAGGAACGCCGGTTCTTTTGCCTCGCAGCCGGAAGACACATACACGGAGCCTGCATACATCCCGGACGAGACCTCTGCAGAGCAGTATTATGAAGAGCCTGCATACGAGGCTCCTGCAGAGCCACAGGCTCCGGCTCCTGTCCAGGAGGCGCCTGCAAGGGAAGCTCCCGCTCCGGAATCCGTTCCGGTTCAGGAACCGGTTCCTGCGGAAGAGAAGGCCACGGCCAAAGAGGCAGAGCCCGTGCAGGAGGCTAAGCCTGCAGAAGCCCCTGTGGAAAAGCCCGCAGAGGCTGCAAAGCCTGCAGAGCCCGCAAAGGCAGCGGAGCCCGCAAAGGAAGGGGCCCCCGCAGAGAAGCCCGCGGAGCCTTTGAAGGCCGCAGAAGCTCCTGCAGAAAAGCCCGCAGCAGAAGAGAAGCCCTCCAAAGCGGAAGCAGAACCTGCTCCCGCAGCTCCTGCCGCAGAGCAGAAGCCTGCCGCAGAACAGAAGCCTGCCGCAGCTGAGGTCCAGACGCCTGCATCCGAGTCCAGGCGCAAGAAGAAGAGCAAGCAGGGCCAGAATGCGCAGGGCCAGGCACAGGGACAGAACAATGCCCAGCCGCAGGAACAGGCCCCTCAGGGACAGAACAGTGCCCAGCCGCAGCCGCAGGCTCAGCAGCAGGGCGCTCAGGGCAAGCCGCAGCAGCCCCAGCAGCAGGGCAAACCGCAGCAGGGACAGGGCGGAAACAAGGGCCAGAACCAGCAGGGGCAGAACAGGCAGGCCCAGGGACAGAAGGGCCCCAGGCCTATAAGCACGGAAGGCCTTTCAGGCAACTTCCGCACGGATGCCGCAACCGGCAAGGTATACTTTGTATCGTCTTTGCAGACAGATGCACCCAAGGCAGCCCAGCCCAAGACCCAGGGAAGCGGCAAGCCTCAGGGACAGGCAGGAACGTTCAAGACAGGAACGGGAGCCACATACCGTCCCGGTGCAGACACCAGGGGACAGGGAAGACAGGGCGGCCAGGGCCAGGGTCAGGGCCAGGGCGGCTTCAGGACCCAGGGAGGCACAAAGCCTCAGGGCGGAAAGCCGCAGCCTGCGATTGCTCCCGCAATGCCTCCGCAGCAGACCGGGAAGGGCGGCAAGAACGCCGGCGGGAAGAAGTACGGCAACACTTATGTGGAGAAGGACAAGGACGGCAACAAGAAGCCTTCCACAACACGCAAGGCCGTAAAGTCCCAGGGCATTGTAGGCGGATATGAGGAGAATGAGTCCGGGTTCGTAAGGATCAAGACCAAAAAGGCCAAGGTCGTAAAGAAGAACCAGATTGCCAAGATAGACCACGCAGTAGTAACCACAGAGGAGATCCCTCTCAAGACCCTGTCGGAGAAGCTTGGAGTTTCTGCCGTGGAAATCACCAAGAAGCTCTTCAAGGAAGGCATAATGAAGACCATAAACGAGTCCATAGACTATGATACGGCGGCCTTCATTGCGGCAGACCTCGGAATAGAGCTGGAGTACAGGCCGGAGAAGACGGCGGAGGAGAAGCTGTCGGAGCACCTTGCATCCCATGAAGACACGGATGAGACCCTTGTTCCCAGGGCACCCGTTGTCACCGTCATGGGCCATGTAGACCACGGCAAGACATCCCTTCTGGACTACATAAGAAACACCAAGACCGCAGCGGGCGAGGCCGGCGGCATAACGCAGCACATAGGCGCATATACCGCCAACGTAAACGGCAAGAAGATCACCTTTATAGACACCCCGGGCCATGAGGCGTTCACCGCCATGCGCGCAAGGGGCGCGCAGGTGACGGACATAGTCATCCTTGTGGTTGCCGCGGATGACGGCATCATGCCGCAGACAGTGGAGGCAATAAACCACGCAAAGGCTGCAGGCGTTGAGATAATTGTTGCCATCAACAAGATAGACAAGCCCGGCGCGGACATCATGAAGGTGGAGCAGGGCCTCACCAACTATGACCTTGTGCCGGAGGCCTGGGGCGGGCACACAATCTGCTGCCCCATATCCGCCAAGACCGGAGAGGGCGTGGATGACCTCCTTGAGAACCTGCTTCTTCTTGCGGACATGCTGGACCTCAAGGCAAACCCGGACAAGGACGGAACGGGAACCGTAATAGAGGCCTGCCTGGACAAGGGCAAGGGCCCCATGGCAACGGTCCTCGTGCAGAGCGGAACGCTCCATACAGGGGACTACGTAATATGCGGCACGGTCACAGGCCGTGTGCGTGCCATGATAGACGATTCCGGACGCAGCATAAAGGCCGCAGGGCCTTCAATGGCGGTCAATGTGTTGGGACTGGATGAAGTGCCTTCATCCGGAGATGCGATACATGCCGTGGACCAGGCCCTCATGAAGCAGGTAATGGACGAGAGAAAGAGAAAGGAGTCGGACGCAATGCAGAAGACCCGCGAGCGCATCTCTCTTGAAGACCTCTTCTCACAGACCCAGGAAGGCACAATGAAGACATTGAACCTTATTATAAAGGCGGATGTCCAGGGCTCTGTGGAGGCCATAAAGCAGTCTGTCCTCAAGCTTTCCAACGATGAGGTCACCGTCAAGGTCATTCATGCGGCGGCCGGCGCCGTGAACGAGTCGGACGTAATGCTTGCAGAGTCCGCGAAAGCCATAATCTTAGGCTTCAACGTAAGGCCGGACGCAAAGGCAAGGGCGCTTGCGGAGCAGTCCAAGGTGGATGTAAGGCAGTACAGGATCATATATGACCTTCTGGATGACGTCACAGCTGCCCTCAAGGGCATGCTGGCACCCAAGTTCCAGGATGTGCTCATGGGCAAGTGCGAAGTGCGCCAGACATTCCGCATCACGGGCGTGGGCAATGTCGCAGGATGCTATGTCACGGACGGCAAGATCGTGCGCGGCGGCAAGCTCCGCATATACAGGGACGACATCCTTATCGTGGAGGGCGGCGTGAAGCAGCTCAAGAGATTCAAGGATGACGTCAAGGAAGTTTCCTCCGGATTTGAGTGCGGCTGTGCAATAGACGGCTTCAACGAGATCCAGATAGGGGACATCATAGAGTGCTACATAACAG
>JAJPYR010000099.1 GCA_021204825.1 Clostridia bacterium
TGAAGACAGTCACCATGATAGCTATAACAACTATGACGAACAGGGTAAGTTTATCTATCGCCTTATAACAGATGACAGCCTGTTTGACCAGTGGCTTGAAGTGAGATACTATTGCAGATATTTCAAAGGTAAAGCGGATGGCAAATACCACTTAATGAAATACCTGTTGAACCGGAATAACTCAGGACAGAATCCGAGGAGTGAGAAAGTCGTTGATTTGTAACAAATAACAGCCAGGCAGATGCCTGGCTGTTGTCATCTTATACTGTTTTTGCTGTGGAATTCACTTAATGGACAGGTACACCATAAGGACAGTTATGTCTGCAGGGTTTACGCCGGATATCCTGGCGGCCTGGCCCAGGGTGAGGGGACGGATGCGCTCCAGCTTCTCGCGGGCCTCGAGGCGGAGACCGGAGATAGTGGAGTAGTTAAGGTCTGCGGGGAGCTTTTTGGACTCCAGCTTGCGGAAGCGCTCAACCTGCTTGGCGCTCTTGTCCATGTAGCCAGCATACTTTATAGTTATCTCCGCAGACTTTATGATATCCCTCGGTACGTCCCCAAGTATGCCAAAAATATCGCATATGTCGGAAGCCTTTCCGCCGTGCCGGATTATGTCCGCATAGGTGGAAATGTTGGACGTGAACTGGATGCCCTTTGCGTCGCAGAATTCCTTGAGAATCTTGCGGTCGCACTTGGAGTCAAGAAATGAAATGGTATCGTTGTAGTAAGCCATACGGCTCTCGTAGGCCTTCTTTTTCTCTGGAGTGTATAGGGTCGTGTCCATGATCTTAGGCGTGAGGCGGAAGTCTGCGGTGTCGTGGCGGAGAAGCAGGGACCATTCCGCACGGGATGTCATTATGCGGTAGGGCTCCTCGGTGCCCTTGGTCACGAGGTCATCTATGAGGACCCCTATGTAGGACTCGTCACGGGACAGGATGAGGGGCTCGCGGCCCTGGAGTGCAAAGGCGGCGTTTATGCCGGCAACCAGGCCCTGCGCGGCTGCCTCTTCGTATCCGGATGTGCCGTTAATCTGGCCTGCGGTGTAGAGGCCCTTCACCTTCTTGAACTCCAGCGTGGGCAGTATGTCCAGGGGGTCTATGCAGTCATACTCTATCGCGTATGCATAGCGCATTATCTCGCAGTCCTCAAGGCCGGGCACGGAGCGGTACATCTCACGCTGGATGTCATGGGGCATGGATGAGGACATGCCCTGTACGTACACTTCATCTGTATCCAGGCCCTCAGGCTCCAGGAATATCTGGTGGCGATCCTTGTCACGGAAACGGACTACCTTGGTCTCAATTGAGGGGCAGTACCTGGGACCTGTGGAAAGTATCTCTCCGTTGTAGAGGGGAGAGCGGTCCAGGTTGTCAAGGATTATGGTGTGTGTGTCATTGTTGGTGTATGTAAGATAGCACTTGCGTATGTTCTGTATGGGCTTCTGTGTGGTGTATGAGAATGGCGGAACGTCCTCGCCTGCCTGCGGGGTGCACTCTTCAAAGTGCACTGTCCTGCCGTCCAGGCGCGCAGGAGTGCCTGTCTTGAAACGGCGCACACTGTATCCCAGGCGTATTAGGCAGTCTGTAAGGGCGGTGGCGGGAGCAAAGCCGGAGGGACCGGAGGAGCGGGTGAACTCACCCGTTATGGTGCGGGCGTTGAGGTACACGCCTGTGGCAACTATTGCCGCGCGGCAGTACAGGATGCCGCCGTACGTGGTAACCACAGCGGATACATGTCCGTCTTCCGTCTGTATGTCCGCAGCCTCGCCCTGCAGGATGCGGAGGTTCTCTGTGTGTTCCAGGGTGCGCTTCATCTCGCGGTGGTAGGCGTTCTTGTCACACTGGGCGCGAAGGCACTGCACGGCCTCGCCCTTGCCCTCGTTGAGAAGGCGCATCTGGATGGCGGTTTTGTCTGAGTTGCGCCCCATCTCTCCGCCCAGGGCGTCTATCTCGCGCACTATGTGGCCCTTGCCGGTGCCGCCTATGGAAGGATTGCATGCCATGAAGGCTATGCTGTCCAGATTGAGGGTAAGCATAACCGTCTTAAGCCCTAAGCGTGCACATGCCAGGGCTGCCTCGCAGCCTGCATGACCTGCGCCTATGACCACTATGTCATAATGTCCTTCCGTGAATGTTGTCATGTGCCTTGTACTTTAGTAATGCTCCCCAAAGGGAGCATTCTGTGTCTTATATGGATGGAGTTGTACGCGGGGAGCTATTTCTTGAGGACTATGTTCTTTATGTCATCCACGTCCTTGGCAATCTTGTCATTGGTCCTCATCATCTCTTCAACCTTGTTGCGGGAGTAGAGGATGGTTGTGTGGTCCCTGTCCCCTAAGACCTTGCCTATGGATATCAAGGGGAGTGAGAGTATCTCGCACATGAGATAGCAGCAGATCTGGCGGGGCAGAACGATTTCCTTCTTCTTGCATTTGCCAACAAGGTCTGTCCTCTTAACCTTGTAATAGCTGCATACGGCGGAGATTACAGACTCCGGCGTGGCTTCCTCCGGAACCTCCGGAACGGACTCCTCCAGGGCGCTCTTTGCAAGCTCTATGGAAATGGGAGCCTCATGAAGGCGGGCGGCAAAGATAACCTTGGCAAGCCTTCCCTCAAGGGAGCGGACGTCATCCCCTGTGCCTGTGGCTATGAACTCAAGGACGTCTTCCGGAACTATTGCCTTTCTCTCAAAGGCCTTGCGCTTCAATATGGCAATCTTGGTCTCAAATGAAGGGGGCTGGATGTCGAACACAAGCCCGCCGGAGAACCTTGTGCGCAAGCGCTCCTCCAGCTCCGTAAGCTCCTTGGGGGGCTGGTCCGAAGTTATAGCAATCTGCTTGCCCTTGGACACCAGCTCGTTGAAGGTGTGGAAGAACTCTTCCTGCACGGCCTTTTTGCCGGCTATGAACTGGATGTCATCCACAATGAGCACATCCGCGCCGCGGTAGTAATCGCGGAGCTTCTTGCCCTTGTCCCTTGCGTCTGTCCCGCGGCCTGTGAACATGTTGTCTATTATCTCATTTACGAACTTCTCGCAGGTGGTATAGATGACTCTCAGCTCCGGCTTCTCATCCACAATCTTGTTGGCTATGGCCTGTATAAGATGGGTCTTGCCAAGCCCTGTTCCTCCGTATATGAAAAGAGGGTTGTATATGCCTGCAGGATTCTCCGCAACGGAAAGGGCGGCTGCATAGCCGAACTCGTTGCTCTTTCCCACAACGAAGCTTTCAAAGGTGTATCGCTTGTCCAGGTTGGAAGGGGGTGCAGGCAGCTCCTCCGGAGGGTTGAGTGCGTAGTCATTGGTGCCTGCAATCTTGAGCCTGAAGTCCGAAATGCCTACGTCTGCGCGTATCATGGCCTCGCGCATCTTTTCCGCAAGGTAGTTGGTGATATGGTCTGCAATGGACTGCGTGGGGCACTCCAGTGTTATGATTCTGCCTTCAACGTCCACAGGAACCAGCTTGTCTATGAAGGTGTTGAAACTGATGGGAGTGATTATCTCTTCCATCTTTTCCCTTATAGGATCGTATATGAACGCAAAATCCTTTTTTTCTGCCATAACACTGTCATTTCCTTTGAATTTTCGGCACTCGTTTGGTATAATGCTTGCAGGCCTGTATAAGGCCCTCCCCGGGCTTCCCCCATAAAGGTGAGTACTGCCATTATAATACAAATCTTCTCCAAAATAAAGTGGTTTTAAGCGGATGTACATAAAAAATTTGCATCTTAAAAACTTCAGAAACTACACGGACGAAACCATAGATTTCACCCCCGGAATCAACGTCATATTCGGCCGGAATGCCCAGGGGAAGACGAACTGCGCCGAAGCCGTCTATTATCTCTGCACCGGCACGTCCCCGCGCACCCGCCGGGACAGGCAGATGATCCAGCAGGGCGCACAGTATGCGGAAATTTCCGTCCAGGCCCAGGCCAGGTACGGCTCCGTAGACCTCTGGGCCCGCATCACAGATACCGGCCGCGAGCTGAGAGTCAATGGCAACAAAATAACCCGCAACGCAGACATCCTCGGCAATCTGTACAGCGTCTTCTTCTCGCCTCATGAGCTGCGCCTCATACAGGACGGCCCGGATGAAAGGCGCCGCTTTTTGAACGTCTCCATATCCCAGCTGTACAGGCCGTATTACATAGCCCTCACAAGGTACAACAAAATCTTAGAGCAGCGCAACAACCTCTTAAAGAACAAGAATCTGGATGACGTATACGCCATGCTGCCCGTATGGGATGAGCAGCTGTGCCAGTATGCAGCCATCATAATCTCCAAACGCAAGGAGTACCTTGAGATGCTTGGCCCCCATGCAAAGGATGCCCACGCGTTCCTCACAGACGGGCAGGAGGACCTTAAAGTCTTCCCGGAGCACAAGTACACCGGAAACAGTGAAGGGGAGATATCCAAAAAGCTCTTTAATGCCCTGTCCCAGACATATGACAGGGACATCCGTTTGGGCTTCACCGGCTTAGGCCCTCACAGGGATGACATTGGCATAGAGATAAACGGCAAGGACGCCAAGACATACGCCTCTCAGGGGCAGACCCGCACGGCTGCTCTTGCAATAAAGCTTGCGGAAGTGGAGATCTTCACTGAAATCTCCGGCGAATCCCCGGTCCTCGTCCTGGACGACGTCATGTCCGAGCTGGACCTTCCCCGCCGCAAGATGCTTGTCCGCAAGACGGACAACCTGCAGTGCCTCATTACCTGCACCCACGCGGAGCGCGCCCTGTACGGCAAAGAGACCAGCAAGATACGCATAGAGAACGGCTCCGTAGTCCGCAAAGGGACGCCCCAGCCGAAGGGCCAGCAGCAAAAGGAACAGCCGCAGCAGGAACAGCAGGAACAACAGGAACAGCAATAGCCCGCGGATGCCCACAAAGGGCATTTTGCATATGCCCTTCAAGGAGGTCCAAATACATGCGCCCACAGCAGTTTGGAGCGTGGGTATCTTGAAAATAACGGCAAATCATATGACACATCTTAAGGCAGATCTTCACGTACATACATGGTATTCAGACGGCGGCCAGACACCCACGGAAGCAGTCCTGTGGGCACAGGAAGCCGGCCTTGGCGCGCTTGCAATAACGGACCATGACTGCATGCTTGGCATCCCCGAGGCGCAGGCGGTCTGTGACCAAGCCGGCATACGCCTTGCGCAAGGCTGCGAAGTCTCTGCATATGAAGGGGACGTGAAACTCCACACCCTTGCATACAACTGCGACATGTCCCTATTCCGGCCGTTCATGGATACACTCAAGGACAACTCTGTAAAGCGCACTGAGGCAATCCTTGCAAAGCTGGACAGGATTGGCGTCCATATTCCCATCCAGGAGCCTATGGCAGAGCGCTGGTCGCAGGAGCAGCCCATCCACGGCATGCACATAGCGAGAGCGGGAGTGAAGCGCGGGTACGCCCCGGACCCGTATGCATTCTTTGGGCAGTATCTCAACTACGGCTGTCCCGGATACGTAACGGACTTCCGTCCGTCTCCGGAGGAGACAGTGCAGGCCGTCCATGACGCCCGCGGGTTCTCCGTTGTGGCCCATCCAGGACGCGTGGACATGACGGACGCAGAGCTGTACGCCCTCTTAACACGCCTCAAGTCCCTTGGCCTTGAAGGCCTTGAAGTGCATTATTCCACGCACACCCCGGAGCAGACGGCAAAGTATGCCGCCATGGCAAAGGAACTGGGGCTCATATGCACCGGAGGCTCCGACACCCATCTGCGGGGCCGCAGCAGGTCCGTTGGCAAGCCGGACTTCTGGATAGATGACATGCTGGCCGCAAAACTTGGAATCCTGTAACCCTGCTTTCCGGCAGGGCTTTTTACTGCCCACGGACAGACAGCAAGCCGGCCGGAGGCTGTCCCGTACACTTGCACATTTTTTGTCCTTCATAAGTGCAAAAGCTGCATATGGAACAATGAAAAATATGCAGGAATGGCGTGTTTTACACCAAAGCAATGCGCCATAACGTATGCATATGCAGAGATTTTGCTTGCTGCATACAGGCTGTGGATATACAATTATTGCACAATAACCGTTACTTGCAGGGGACAGTAATATGAGCACACTCAAGGAGCTTCGCAAAGAGAAGGGCTTGTCACAGAAGGCATGCGCAGAGTATCTGGGCGTTCCTCTAAGGACGTACGTAAACTATGAGAACAATCCGGCCAGGGCCAAATGCATCAAGTATGAGTACATGACGGACAAGCTGGCCATGTACGGATATGTGGATGAGGAGCATGGAGTGCTGTCCCTGGACTTCATCAAAAAGACCTGCGTTGAGATATGCGGGACAAGACCGGATTTTGGGATAAAGTACCTGTATCTGTTCGGCTCATATGCCAAGGGATATGCAAAGGATCGGAGTGACGTTGATTTGCTTGTGTACACAGATATCAAGGATATCGTTTTCTTTGAGATTATAGAGACATTCAGGGAAGCGTTGCATAAAAAGGTGGAGCTTTTGAACCAGGACCAGCTGGAAAACAACCTTGCGCTAACAAATGAGATCCTGCTGGACGGCATCAAACTGTACAGTGAACCAGGCGCCAGACTGCTTGAGCGCCGGTGACGTAATCCTGCAACCCTGCTTTGGCAGTGATTTTTAATGCCCAGGTAAAATGGCAAGAGTAGACTTGACATTTCTGTACAGAGCTGGGACAGACAACCCGCAATATATTTGACCTGCTAAGAAACATTCGTTTGTACTTTTCCCCAATCAGTTAAAATGGCACGGGGTATTCTGGTACATGCCAGAAAATCAGGCCCAGCAGGAGGAGACCCATTTTATTGTGGATATGTGAGCGGACGGGCACAAGATATTGTGGATGTAGCGGCTGTTTTCTTTGGAAAAATGTTTGTCTTTTGGAAGTATGGGTGATATAATGGCTCGTGTGCGTTGTACGCATTATTATACGGGCGGAAACCGTGGCAGCTGGGAGTGCCGTGAGAGCCACCTTGGAGGTAGAAGATGCTTAAGATTCTTGTGGATGCCATGGGCGGGGACAATGCTCCCCAGGCGGTTATAGAGGGAGCCGTGCAGGCGCTGAATGATGACAAAGAGCTGTACCTGGTGTTAACCGGCCGTCAGGCAGATGTAGAGGCGGAGCTTGCAAAGTATACGTATGACAAGGACAGGGTGGAGGTTGTGGACTGCCCGGACGTCATAGATATGAACGATATTCCTACCGTTGCCGTCAAGCAGAAGAAGCAGTCATCGCTTGTTCAGGGCTTCTGGAAGCTTAAGAAGGAGGATGACATCGTGGCGCTGGTTACCGGCGGCTCCACAGGCGCCACCATAGTTGGCGGCCAGACAATCGTGGGCCGCATAAGGGGCGTCAACAGGCCGGCTCTTTGCCCTGCTATACCAAACATACGCGGGACATCTACCCTGCTTTGTGACTGCGGCGCCAATGCGGAGTGCAAGCCCGTAATGCTCTGTCAGTTCGCGGTAATGGCGTCTGCGTATGCCAAGGCAGGCTTCGGGATAGAGAACCCCAGGGTGGGGCTCCTCAACAACGGCACGGAAGAGCACAAGGGAGACCCCCTGCGCCAGGAGACGTTCAAGTACCTGTCCCAGATGCAGGGCATCAACTTCGTGGGCAACATTGAAGGCAGGGACATCATGATAGGGGATGTGGACGTGGTTGTCGCAGACGGCTTCAGCGGAAACATTGCGCTTAAGAGCATGGAGGGATGCGGCAAGCTGGTGCTCTCCATCATGAAGAAAGAGCTGTCGGCAACGCTCAGGTCCAAGATAGGGTACCTGTTCGCAAAGAAGGCCATAAACAACATGCGCGGGCAGCTGGACTTTGAGAAGTTCGGCGGATCCCTTCTTTTGGGCCTAAAGAAGGTCGTTGTCAAGACGCACGGGTCCTCCAAGCCCCGGACGTTCAAGGCGGCCATTGAGAATGCGGCCATGATATACCGCAACGGCCTCGTGCCCAAGGTGGAGGAGATGCTGGGCGAAGTGGACTTCAAGGCCCTCATCCCGGAAACGGAGTAAATTAGACACCCACACGGAAGGGCTGCGGGCCGTGGCCACGGGCCGGGCGCATGGCCCTGCAAGGAGCGGAATGGACATACAGGAAGTGGAGAAGAGCATAGGGTATGAGTTCAGGGACAAGTCCCTGCTCATTCGCGCCCTGACTCTTCCCTCATATTCGGAAGACAATTACCAAAGCCTGGAATTCTTCGGGGACGCAATCCTGGAATTTCTTGTTTCAGAGCACATATACAACGAAGAGCAGCGTGAAGGGGCCTTGACGGAGCGCCGCAAGGCGCTGGTTTCAGACAGCGCCTTAGCGCCTGTGTCCCGGCGTCTGGGGCTGGAGCGGAACATTATAAAGAGCCCCGGGGACACGACAAACAAGAAGGCCACGCCGTCCGTGTATGAGAGCATGGTGGCGGCAGTATATCTGGACGGGGGAATGGATGCGGCAAGGGCGTTCGTGCTCCGCACGCTGGACTTTGAGGCGGAGGCACCCGGAAGGAACTATAAGGGAGACCTGCAGGAGCTGCTGCAGGGAAGGGGAGAGAAGTGCCCCGTGTATATGAAAGAAGATGTAGGGACGCCACGGGAGCCGGTGTTCAGGGCTACGGTGGAGGCGTTCGGAGAGAGCTTTTCCGCAGAGAGCGGGAGTGTGAGGGGCGCGGAGCAGCTGGCGGCAAAAGCTGCCCTGGAGTTCATTGAGAAAGGGATATGAGAACGTTCAAGGAAATACAGCTTGTAGGATTCAAGTCCTTCGCAGACAAGACGGTAATACCCATTGCGGACGGGGTTACGGGGATAGTGGGCCCCAACGGCTGCGGCAAGTCCAATGTCGCGGACGCAATCCGCTGGGTGCTCGGTGAGCAGTCCGCCAAGATGATGCGAGGCTCGCATATGATGGACGTCATTTTTGACGGCACCGAAACCCGCCGCAAGATGTCCATGTGCGAGGTTACCCTTCTCTTTGACAACACTGGCCGCATCTTTGACGTGGACGCGGATGAGGTTGAGATGACCCGCCGCCTCTACAGGGACGGCACCAGTGAATACGTCCTCAACAGGCAGCCCTCAAGGCTCAAGACCCTCACAACCCTCCTGCACGGCGTGGGAGCCGCAAAGGAAGGATACTCCATTATAGGCCAGGGCAGGATAGAGCAGATAATGAAGTCCAAGCCGGAGGACAGGCGCTCCATCTTCGAAGAGGCCACAGGAATAGTGGTGTACAAGGACCGCAAGAATGAAGCGGAGAGAAAGCTGCAGGCCTCAAAGGACAACCTGTTCGTTTTTGAGCAGCGCATGAGCGAAGTGGAGAGGCAGCTGGGGCCCTTGAAGAAGGCCGCGGAGAACGCCAACAAGTACAACACGATATACGCAGAGATGCGCCGGAATGAAACCAACCTGTACATAACCCGTCATGACAGCGCAGAGGGCGAGAAGGAAAAGATCCGCAAAAAGAAGCAGGCGGCGGATGAAAGGATAGATTACCTCAACCAGCACACAGCGGACCTGCTGGAAGAGTACCAGCAGAAGAGGGATGAGATTGCAGCGCAGGACAACAATCTCAATGAGCTCAATGAGCACCTTAACATCTATTCCGTAGGCATAGAGCACAAGAGCGGCGAGGCAAAGCTTTTAACGGAGAAAGCCAATGCGGCCAAGAGCCGTCTTGCGCAGGCAAGGGATGACATAGCCTTCTCCACAAAGCGCATACAGGACATAGACAAGGACATAAGGCGCAACGAGGACATGCAGTCCAAGAACCGCACCAGAATAGAGAAGATGCGCGCGCAGGCTGCGGGCATCAAGGCCCAGGCGGATGACCTCTCCGCAAAAATCGCCCAGCATGAGCTTGAGTCCGGCGAGCAGATGAAAAAGGTCATGGCGGCCATGAAGGACCTGTCGGACCTCAGGCAGAACATGGGCTCTATAGCGGCGCAGAAGGAGCTCCTTTCGGAGCGTGTCAGCGAGATGACCGCCGAGATGGAATCCATCCGCTCCAAGTTCAACGAGGACAAGGCCTCATATGAGCAGTGCCTTGGCCGTTTCAATGAATTGAACAGCCTCCTGTCCCAGGAGGACTCCATGACGGAGCAGGCAAGGGCCGCCCTTGCGGAATGCGAGAACAAACTCACCCTGCTCACGAAGCAGGAATTTGAAGCCCAGTCCCAGGTATCCACACTGGAGCACAAGCTGGACACATACAGGGCCATACGTGAGAGGTATGAAGGGTACGGCTATTCCGTGCAGAACCTCATGACGGCCTCCAGGAATAATCAGGAGCTCTCCTCCAGGATTGAGGGGCTCATTGCGGACATAATAACCTGCCAGAAGGACTGCGAGATTGCCATAGAGACTGCCTTCGGCGGGGCAATGAACAACGTCATCACGCGTACGCGTGAAGATGCGAGATACCTTATAGAATACCTCAAGGCCTCGCGAGGAGGGCAGGTAACCTTCCTGCCCATGGATGGCATGCGCGCCCGCTTTGAGAATGACCAGATCCGTTCCGCCGTCAAGGACAAAGGGGCCGTGGGCTTCGCCATAGACCTCGTGAAGTATGACAGAAAGTATGAGAACGTAATACACTATCTTCTCGGCAACACCTTAATAGTGGACAACATAGCCTCTGCCACGGCCATCTCCAGAAGGTACCCCAGGGCCTTCAGAATAGTAACCCTGGACGGGGACCAGATAGCAACATCCGGCTCCATGACAGGCGGCTTCAGAAAGAACTCCGCAAACCTCCTTTTAGCAGAGCGGCAGATAAAGGAAGTGGAGGATGAGATAGCGAAGACTAACGGCTTCCTGTCCCGCGTGCCTGCAAGGCGCAAGGAGTTCACTGCCGCAAGGGATGAGGCAAAGGCAAAGCTGGACGGCATCTCAGACCAGATAACGGCCGCCAGGCTGGAGCTTGCAGGCCTTTCGGAAAAGCAGACCACACTCCTCCAGAACATATCCACAGGAGACTCGTCATACAAGGCATACGCAGAGTCCGTAAAGCTTCTCCAGGGCAAGCTTGCCGGCCTGGACAGTGAGTACTCCGGCGTCTCCTCCGGCGCCTCAGAGCTTACCAAAGTCTCGGACGAGGGGTCTGAGACCATGGACACACTGGACACGCAGTACACCGAGATGAGGACGGAGCGGGATTCCCTCACAGAGGAATACAATGAGCTCAACGTAAACATAGCCTCCCTGGAGAGCACCATAAAGGGCCAGGCGGAGAATGAGGAGTCCCTCAAGAAAGAGAAGGATGCGCATTACAAAAAGATCAATGACATAAACGCCAGCATCCCCCAGATACAGAAGGAGCTCTCAGACTATACCAGCCAGGCGGAAAAGACGGCCTTAACGCAGGAAGAGCAGGCCGTGGTGGAAGACCTCCGCAAACAGATACAGGATGCCACGGCTGCCAAGAAGACGGCCAATGAGCGCATACAGGCAATAGACACGGAGCGCATAGCGTGCCAGAAAGAGAAGGATGAAAAGACGGAGTCCTCCCACAATTATGACATCGCAATCGCAAAGATAGACTCAGACCTCGAGTACCTCAAGACCCGCATAGATGAAGAGTACCATCTGGATTATGAAGGCTGTCTCCAGTACAAGGACCCGGACTTCAACCCCTCCACAGCCAACTCTGCCATATCAAGCTGCAAGCGCCAGATAACCATGCTGGGGCCCATAAACTTCAACGCAGTGGAAGAGTACAAAGAGGTCCAGGACCGTTACACCCGGATGCAGACGGAGAAGGAAGACCTGGAGAAGGCCATAGGGGACCTCCAGGTTGCCCTGGATGACATTCGTGCCGAGATGCTGCGCATCTTCAACGAAGGATTTGAGCTTATCAACGAGAACTTCAAACGCACCTTCAAGGAGCTCTTCGGCGGCGGCAAGGCGGAGCTCCAGCTGGACTACACGGACTGCGAGGACCCTCTGGAGGCAGGCGTGGAAATCATAGCCTCCCCTCCCGGCAAAAAGCTCTCCAAAATATCCCTTCTCTCCGGCGGCGAGCAGGCATTAACTTCCATAGCCATCCTCTTTGCCATCATAGCCACACACCCCATGCCCTTCTGCGTCCTGGACGAGATAGAGGCGGCCCTGGACGAGGCCAACGTATCCCGCTTTGCGAGATACCTCAAAAAGTTCTCCCAAGGGACCCAGTTCCTTGTAATAACCCATAAAAAGCCCACAATGGAGGAGGCCAACACCCTTTTGGGCGTTACAATGGAAGAGAAGGGCGTCTCCAAGATAGTCTCCGTTAAGCTCTCCGAAGTGGAGCACCAGTTCGGCTCTGCGGCCATAGACTAAGCTGCCCAGGGGCAGCGTTCCCAGTCCTGCAGACCGCTCTGCGGCCTCAGCACATCCCCGGCCCTGCGGGCATCCTTTGAAGCCTGCAAGGCAACATTCAGGCCCCTTTGCAGATATGTGCAGAAATTTCTCATAAAACGCACATACTCCGGGGCAAAACAAAAGAATACACTCATCCCTCACGGGAGGGATGCAAGGACAGAATATGGGATTTTTCTCCAAGATAAAACAGGCTTTAAAGAAGACCAAGGATGCCTTCGGGGCAGCCCTTTCTTCCATCTTCAAGAGGGGCAAGATAGACCAGGAGTTCTATGATGACCTCGAGGAAGTGCTCATTTCCGCAGACATCTCCGTAACCACAGCGGAAGAGATAGTGGAAGACATCCAGGACCGTGCAAAGAAAGAGAAGCTCAAGGACAAGGACAAGGACAGGGTCATTGCCATGCTCAAGGATGAGCTAAAGTCCCATCTTACTGAGGCCGAGGTACCGGAGATAGAGTACCCGGCCGTCATCATGATGGTTGGCGTTAACGGCGTGGGCAAGACCACAACCGTAGGCAAGCTTGCCAATTACTTCGCCCGCCAGGGCAAGTCCGTAACCCTTGCTGCGGCGGACACCTTCAGGGCTGCGGCTGCAGACCAGCTTACCGTCTGGGCGGACAGGGCAAAGGTGCGCATCGTGAAGCATGAAGAGGGCTCAGACCCCTCAGCCGTCGTATATGACGCCATGTCCTCTGCCAAGGCAAGAGGCACGGATGTGGTTATCATAGACACCGCGGGCCGTCTGCACGTCAAGGTTCAGCTTATGGAAGAGCTCAAAAAAATGTCCAGGGTCGTGCAGCGCGAGTACCCCGAGGCCAATTTCTACAAGTTTCTTGTCCTGGATGCTACAACGGGCAACAATGCATACAACCAGGCAGAAATCTTTGATGAAGCCGTAGAGCTGGACGGCATAGTCTTAACCAAGTTGGACTCCTCTGCCAAGGGCGGATTTGTAATATCCCTCTGCAGTGAGATGGGCATCCCCGTAGTCTTCACCGGAGTGGGCGAGAAGATGGAGGACATGGAGTTCTTTGACCCGGATGAGTTCATAGACGGCATCCTGTAATCCGGCATCTACCGTTTCTGTTCCCAGACACCCGGGTCCGTCCGGACCCGTTGAAGTCCACACCGGGAACAGACACGCATAGGCTGTCATACCTCACATATGCAGACTTAAAGGCCTTTTGCAAGGCTTTATACAGCCCCTTTGACGGGGATTTGTTGCACCAGGCTTCCACAAGGCAAAATCATTATGACAAAAGAAGATTACAACGTATTTATAGAAGACCTTCATTACGGCACAGGGGCCTTTGTGTCCTTCATGGGCGAGGTTTACATGATAGACGAGGACGAGAATGACAACGGCTCTCCGTGCATATACGTCTCCAAGGTAAAACCTGCAGAGCCCAATTACATCTTCATGGCCTCCGGCAGCCTGGACAGATACCCTGTGGAGAAGTTCCTCAAGGCCAAGATCTGGGGCGGGAAGACATTCCCTGAGGCATACGGGGAGCTGGATTTTGTGCAGGACAATGTGTAGCCCTGCAGACCTCATAAACCGGCATAAACAAGGCAGACATCATGCAGACACACAGGCGCGGAAATGTTCATTCATACCGCGCTTTTTGCACACTCCGGGCGATTTTGCGGATAAAACGCAATATTGACTTTCCCCTCCAAAAACGCTATACTATTTGCAAGGCAAGGGGTGCAGGAGACTGTCTCCGGGGCCTTGCAGAAGCTTCGTGCACAGGACAAACGGGCTAAGCTGCAGGAGGGCGTTATGACCAAGATAATCACAATCAGCAGACAATTCGGAAGCGGCGGAAGGACAATAGGCAAGGAAGTTGCCAAGGAGCTTGGCATCCCCTGCTATGACAGCGAGCTAATAGAGAAGGTTGCGGAAGACTCCGGCTTCGCCCATGAATACATCCGTGAGCACGGGGAGTATGCGGCGCAGACGCATTGGCTGGGCCGTGCCCTCAATTCAGGCGCGGGCCTCAGGGAGTCCAACCAGGACATCATCTGGAACGCCCAGAGAAAGGCCGTCATAGAGGTATCCAAGAAGGGACCCTGCGTAATCGTAGGACGCTGTGCGGATTACATCCTCCGTCACAAGGCAGATCTTCTCACCGTTTTCATCCATGCCTCACTGGAGAAGCGCGAGGAGCGCATTGTGCAGGTGTACGGGGAGTCAGATGAGATGCCTGCAAAGCGCCTCAGGGACAAGGACAAGCGCCGTGCTTCATATTACAAGTTCTACACGGACATTGAGTGGGGCCTTGCCAAGAATTATGACCTTTGCCTGGACTCCGGAAAGTTCGGCATAGACAAGTGCGTGGAAATCATAAAGTCCCTGTATGAGAGCAAGGAATGATTCTTCCAGGCATGCTCTTGCATGCAGTCAGACTGCACAGGGACAGTTTCAGTACTGCGCAAGCCGTCCCACTGCAATCCACGGAACACCGGAAAGCCTAAGGTTATGCAATATAACCAACGGCAATGCCGTATATGAACAGAATGCAAACGAATTGCAATAGTATTTTACTATTACATATTATATAATGTCTGTGGTGAGGAAAAGAGAGCGAAAACAGGAAAGAACCGGATAGAGACAGTTGTCCGGAACGGGGAATGAGAAGCCGAAAATGCCGGGAAGCGAGAAAAAAGCCCGGCAAAAATCTGAAAAATCTTTTTATACTACGTATAAAAAGGGTGGCACGTGCTACGCGCGTGCCACATACCCCTTATCAGCCTTTTTAATAACCCGGATATTGCCACACATTTGGCATATTTGAAGACAATACACACAAATGGGGAAGACCAGCCCCCTTACAATATCCGTCCGCTTGCGGACGGAAAATTTCAAAATTTGGCCTCCGGAGGCCTTGTTTTGGCCAAAAGTAATGTGCATGGACTATCCGCAGTGGCAAGGTGCGGGCCCGGATATTATACATGTACCATGGGATTTCAAGAACTGTCTGCGGGGGAAAAGATGGACAGAATCGCTATAGTGGAAGATGAGATAAGCTGCGCCAACATGCTGCAGAACTATCTGTCCCAGTACAATGAGACCAACAGGATGAATGTGCAGGCGGATGTTTTTTCCAGCACAATAGATTTCCTTTCGGATTATGACGGCTCATACTTTGCCGTCTTCATGGATATAGACATGCCCATGATGAACGGCATGGATGCGGCCAGGAAGCTGAGGGTTCTGGACCAGACAGTCAGCATCATCTTTACTACCAAGCTGGCCAATTATGCCCTTAACGGATACGAAGTCGGGGCTCTGGACTTCATTGTAAAGCCGGTTTCCTATTTTAACTTCGTTTCAAAACTTGAAAGGGCGATGACGGTCCGTGACCTTCGTACGGACTTCCCCATTATCATATCCATGAAGGACCGCAAGGAGATCGTAAAGATGTCCGAGCTCTATTATGTGGAAGGGGACGGGCACTTCGTGGTGTACCACACGGCCAAGGGGGCATTAAGGGTCAGGAAGACCATGAATGAAGTGGAGCAGGAGCTGAAAGGCTCTGTGGCAAGCTGCGGGAAGAGCTATCTCGTGAACCTTGCCCAAGTTCAGACGGTTACAGGCAACACGGTCATTGTGCACGGGGAGTCCATTCCCATAAGCCACGCGAAAGAGAAGGATTTCATGCGCGCCCTCACATTGTATATAGGCGGGTCTAAACGCACTGATGTTTGAATATGCGGTTCCTACAAGTGAACTTGCGGGATACTTCATCTTTGCGTTGTTTGTGATGGCCATGATGCTGATGATGCTCCCGCTGAAAGTAAGGAAAGGCAAGACTGCCCTATGGGCTATTCTGGCCTCTTTGTCATATATAGTGTTCATCTTCCTGGGTTATACAGGTGTGCTTCAGTACATCTTGCCTGCCCCGAACAGGCTCATGCTCATACTCACGGCGTCTGCGCTGTTCTGCCTGTGCCTGTTCCGGATTTCCTTCAAGCGTGTCTTCATCGCAGGCATTATAACCTATTCCGTAATGCAGCTCATGGTCTCCGTATATCTTGCGCTCATGCTGCTCACGGATCTTTCCTTTGGGTGGAGGGTGTGCATCTTTGCAGCCTGCCTCATAGCCGAGTTCGCAATGTGCTGGTTTATATTCATGCGGGGGTTCCGCAAGGATCTGAACGTAAGGAAGGTTGTGAGCGTACACACCTACGTGACAGGCATCTGCGGTTTCATTGTGGCAGTTGTCCTGTACAACCTGTTGATGTATACGGATGCCATTAGCACCCTGTACGGGCTTGTAAGCTATATGGCGTGGATTGCGATATATGTCGCTCTCTTCGTAAGCGCCTATATCCGGGACCATATGATATACAGGGAGCGTGCCCAGCAGCTCATAAATGCGCAGAAGGAGAAGGAATACCAGGCATTCGTGTCCAGCATAGAGGTCATAAACGTCAAGTGCCATGACCTCAGGAAATACTCACAGGATCTCAAGGCCCTGGGCAGGGACGGAATGGAAGAGTACATAGGCGAGCTGGACGAGGCCCTGGACGTGTACAACAGCATATCCAACACCGGAAGCTTCGAACTGGACACAATTCTTTCGGAAAAGAAGCTGGAGTGTGAAAAAAAGGATATCTCCATGGACTACATCATAGATGCCAGATATCTGAATTTCATCTCCGGCCTGGACTTGTACATGCTCTTCGGCAATGCCATAGACAACGCCATAGAGGCCTGCTGCAGGGAAGATGCCGGCAGGCGAATCCTGTCCATAAACGTAGGCCGCCGTGCAGGCTTAATCTTTATCTGCATAGAGAACTCCTGCCAGGCAAAGCCCGGCTTCCGTAACGGAATGCCCGTTACTACCAAAGAAGACTCCATGTCCCACGGCTACGGTTCCGCAAGCATCCGCAGCATAGCGGAGAAGTACGGAGGCAATGCAGAGTTCTCATATGCGAAAGGCAGGTTTGCTGTAAGCATCATCCTTCCGGTGCATGGATAGTATGTCATGCTCTGCCTGCAGTCCCGGATTCCCCGGACAATCCGGGTCTGCCCCATATCTCTTTAGTAACAGTCCATGTAATATCCACAGAAAAATAACAAGCGAAATCATATCTGGTGAGCCGGCATTTAACTGCCGGCCCTTTTTTTTTGCGAAAATGTCGCAGAGCCATATATGCCATAACTGCATAAAATGCAATTTATATGCGTATATATCGCAATAATTAAGGAACGGCTCAGGCTGTCCTTTTTCTATGTCACGTTAAAAACCGGGATTGTTGCGCCAGCAATCCAGTGAAAATTCATTGCTTATCGGCTGTTTTGCTAATTCAGGTTTTGGAACATTTGCCTTCTCTATAATTTAGCGTAAGGGTGTCATTTTCTGTAACGGAGATATGGCTTATAACCTTTATCCGATATGCAGGGAGTGCACTCTTAGGAGAGTAATTAAAAGTTTTGGCGGGCCTTATGAGGCCCGGACATGCTTTGAAATGAGAGGAGGAAAAGTTGCGTGAAAGCAAAATCCAAGAAATTCAGACTGGCTGGAGCAGCGGTGTTATCCGTAATGCTTGTTGCTTGCCTTGGAACTTCAACTGTTTTTGCGATGGCAGATGATGATGTGGAAGAATCATCATCCGGATACGCTCACTATTACAGTGATTACAATTCACTGGAAGAAGCTGCTGCAGCCCAGGAGCAGATCAACAAGAGCGTTGCAGAAGAGGGCATTGTTCTTTTAAAGAACGAGGAGCAGCCCAATGGAGACAATGCACTGCCCATTGCGAAAAACGCAAGAATAAGTGTCCTTGGAGTTGCACAGGACTGCCTCTGCGAGACAACCGGAAGCATCACCCAGAGCCTTAGGGACGCCGGATTCACAAACATCAACCCCACGCTTGAATCATTATATCTTAATGACGGCCTTACCAATTCATCCTATGGAAATGAGACAATACTCAACGGCACTCAGGAGTCTTCCATAAAGGCATACAGCGATGTCGCAGTGGTTGTTATCGCCAGAGGCGGCGCAGGCGAGTCTTCAGACCGTTCCCTCAACACCGGCGAAGTGGATGACGACACATATCTTGGCGAGTCACAGGGCTGGTCTCATCTTGCTCACCAGAACAATGCCACAGAGGACGAGGATGAAACTGATTCCGGTATAGCAACAGCGGCGGCAGAGGCTACCGAAGAGTACAAGCATGAGCTTCAGCTTTCAGATTCTGAAGAGTATCTCATTAAGCTTGCAGAGGACAATTGCAACAAGGTAGTCGTACTGTACAGCTCTGCCAACCAGTTTGAGATGTACAATCTCAAGAACGATGACAAAATTGATGCCATCCTTTCAATCGGCAGACTCGGAAACGGCGGCATAGACGCGGTCGGCGAGATTCTTTCAGGCGAGGTCAACCCTTCCGGCAAGACCGTGGATGAGTGGACAAGAGACTTCACGAATGATCCCACATACGCCAACGCACTTGCATCCACATACGGCGAAGGCGCAGGCAACTCCGGCTCAAGCATCGCATCCTCCGGACTTGTCGGATATGACTACGAAGAGGACATCTACCTCGGCTACAAGTTCTATGAGACCTTCTGGAAAGAGGCAAATGACTCCAATGCACTGCTGAGCACAAGCAATGACGGTGAGGGAAACCCGTACTACACAGAGTCCGGTGCTGATGACTGGTACAACGACAACGTAGTATATCCCTTCGGCTACGGCTTATCCTATGCAGATTTCGACATTGAGATTGAAAGCGTTACGACAAACAACAACACATCTCTTGCTATAAATTCCGGCGCATCAACACCTACTTCCATAAGTGCAACGGATCTCAGCTCCAGTGTTGGAAGCCCCGCATCAATCACTTCCATGACTGCAAAGGTTAAGGTTACCAATAAAGCTACATCTGAGTACTCCGGCAAAGAGACCGTGCAGATATACGTAAACGCTCCGTATGGTGATAAGGCCACAACAGAGAAGTCATATCTCACAATGGTCGGCTTTGGCAAGACAGACACTCTCAAGCCCGGAAAGAGCCAGGAAATAGAGATTACATTCAACGTACAGGACTTCGCATCCTGGGATTCCACAGCTGCGGACGGCACCGGCGCATACGTTCTGGACCAGGGCACATACAACATTTATGCAATGGAGTCCTCATCTCACAACGATATAGATAATGAAAATGCTGTGGCTGCTTTCTCAATTTCAGATCAGGCTGTCCTTCAGCTGGATGACTTCTCCGGAAACGAAGTAAGCAACAAGTTCTCCGCTGTATATGCAAATGATGAGTCTGAGGTTGCAACTGTAGACGATGTGCAGTCTGAGACAACTGAAGAGACCACCGCTAAGCAGACCAACGAGTATTACTCCATGCTTGTAGGCGAAGAGACTTCCATGGAAGTTGTCATGTCACGCGCCAACTTTGATGAGACAATGCCTACAGCACCCACAACAGAGCAGATGTGCAGCCTTACGGAAGAGACAGAAGCTCTCATGTCCAAGTATGAAGTAGGCGACAATGGCTGGACAGTGGATGATGAAGGCCAGCCTTGGGAGCAGACTTCCGTTCCTGCAGACTGGACACAGGGCGATTCCAAAGGCATCATGCTCAATGACATGGTCGGCGTTCCTCTGTACGAGAACGGAGAGATCAGCAGCTCTTGGGTAACATTCATCAACCAGCTCACCTGGGATGAGATGGGATCTCTTCTCAACAACGGCAGCCATATCACAGGCGCCATCGATTCAATCGGCAAGCTTGAGACAGAAGATGAGAACGGACCTAACTACGCCGTATCAGATTCATACTGCTGGGCAGGCACGCCTGTTCAGGCATCCACATGGAATACAGAGCTCATGGCTCAGTTCGGCAGAGTTGTTGCCAACATGATGCTTTGGCAAGGAAGGACCGGATTCTACGGCCCTGGATGCAACATCCACCGCAGCGCATTCTCCGGCAGGTCACCCGAGTATTATTCACAGGACGGAATCCTCAGCGGATACATCGGACAGGCCATTGTAGGAGCTGAGACTGAAGCAGGAATCAACGTATACATCAAGCACTTCGCAGTATATGACTCTGCAGGAATCGGAACAGGATGCGCCAACATCTCAGAGCAGGCTATGCGTGAGAATTATCTCAAGCCGTTCGAGATGATCATGCAGGGCGAGGAAGGCAAGGACAACGGCGCTCATGCAAGCATGACTTCCTGGAACAGAATCGGCGCCATCTGGGCAGGCCAGAACTACAACCTCCAGCAGGGTATTGCAAGAGATGAGTGGGGATGGACAGGCTTCTTCGTAACAGACAACACATGGCAGGCTTCCGGCACATGCGTGGACGGACTCATCCGCACAGGCGGCAACCTTCCTGACGGCGATCTTTCCAGCTCTTCCACACAGGTTCTTTCCGGAACATGGGATGCATCCGTAGCAAGAAATTATGATTCTGACGGCAACCTGATTGCAGCGGATGACACAACAACAAAAGTAGAAAAGACAGTATACGGCGCAGTTCTTTACAACGATGAAGTAAGCTACACCCAGTGGTACTGCGCAAGAATGGCTGTGGCTCAGATACTGTATCAGGAAGCCAACAGCGCAGGCAACTTCAACGGCGTCACGGATACTGAGCTCACCGGATCTCTTACGCTCACACAGGGCGTTGCAGTAACTGAAGAGCAGTCCAGCATCATACCGGAGAAGTACACCGGCGGTGACTATATCATCCTCACCAACGTGACAAGCGGAACGCTTCCCGAGGGACTTAGCATTGTGGACGGCATCCTTACAGGAACTCCTCTGTCTGCAGACTCCGGCGAAGTTGTTCTTCAGGTTCTGGTAGACGGATGGATTCCCGTTGAGCTTACACTCACAATCAATGTCACGCCGTTTGTGAACATGGAGTTTGACGTATCTGAGAAATACACCGTGGGCGACAGTGTGGACGTATACGTAATGCTTGACACATCGCTTAAGGATCAGCTTGCAAGTGCTTATTCTTCATACACAATGTCCATTTCAGAAGGAGCCCTGCCCGAAGGCCTTACGATGGATTCAACAGGCTGGATTTCAGGCACTGCAACAACGGCCGGAACGTACACATTCACGGTTGCTGTGGATACCATGGACACCTCCTCAAAGCCTTCCCTCAACCTAGAGAACAGCTATGTAAGCCAGATGGTAAGCGGCGGCATGGGCGACGATATAGATACAATAATCAATTTCATGAACACCTATATGAGCTCAATGCTTGGCGGCATGACCCTTGATTATTCAACAATGGTTTATCTGGGCTGGGCATATTATCCTACCACAACGTACTACATGACCTACACGATGAACATCGCAAGCACAACCAGCGGACAGACCGGCGATGACAACAACGGCAGCAACGGTACGGATGAGACCCCCGGAACCACTGAGGAGGCAACATCTTCTTCTTCCAACGGGCTCGCCATTGCAGGCCTTGTAGTTGCATGCGTTGCAGTAGTGGCAGCAGCTGTAGGCATCGTGCTTGTACTCCTCAGGAAGAAGTCCTGATAACTGACCGGTCATCTTTAGGATCCGGACAGATTTACGCCCCAAGGATGAGATTTGCCTGAATCTCTGAGGACAGTTTATAACCCAATTTAACATTATGGGACAGGTTTCAGCGTAAGCTTAGGCCTTGTCCATTCAGTACAGACCAGATTACCGCACAGTTATCTGTGCGGTAATCGAATAATGGTCATCAGTCAACAGTGCGTTTGATAATCCGGCAGGGCAGTATGTACAGCCTGGCTCTTCCGTTGGACCGGGCGGCAGGAGGCCTGAATGCCGGGATTTGCAGAAACTGATATTATATATTGCCAATTTTATCTTTATCTTACAGGAGAGATGCTTCTATGAAAAAGTTATATAAGGGTCTGCTTGCGGCAGCCCTGGCAATTGTATTATGCCTCGCGTTCGTTCTTTCTGCGTGCGGCGGAATTAAAGTGACGTTCGTCATTACCGACAGTGATTCCGAAACCGTAACGGTAGACAAAGGATCTGCGGTTGACCAGCCTGAAGATCCCACAAGGGAAGGTTATGTCTTCTCCGGATGGTATGCAGATGAAAACTGCACGGAAGAGTTCGATTTCAGCACTGAGATTACGGAGAAAACATCCGTATATGCCGGATGGCTGCAGAAGGTTGAAGGCTATGACTTCATTTATTACATGTGGAATTACTCCGAGAACGGCGAGGACATGGGCCAGTACAAGGTAGAGCAGGTGGAGGACAACAAGATGGTTACCTCACTCGCAACCCCTACGCGTGACGGCTACTATCTTCGCGGATGGTATACGGATGCAGCCTGCACAACTGAGTTTGTCGCAGGATCCAGCCGTATCACAGGTGACGTTACCCTTTACGCTCTCTGGTATCCCGGGACAACATTCGAAGCTGAGTACACTGACCTTTATGATTCAACCGGCACCACAGCCAGGGATTTCCACGGATATTCCAACAACCAGCAGGGCGTCAATGCCGTCATGGCGTCCAGCTCTGCAAGCAACGGATATTACATTGCCGGATATTATCAGACAGGCGAATATCTGTACTTCACAATAAACAGCGACACTGCCGTATCAGACGCAGCCCTTTATATCACAGCAGCAATGGAATACGGCTGGGATGTCGGACAGTCAACAACGTCTCTTTCCTACTCGGATTTCACAATTACCGTGAACGGGATTCAGGTTAAATACAACGATATGGTATTCGACATGTCTTCTGTCACTAAGAGCTTTGATATTTCACCGTTCGCCACATTCTATCTCGGCAGCATTTCGCTTAATGCAGGAACGAACACAATAAAGCTTGAGATGACCAACGAAACAAAGGGCCAGGGCGGCACACAGGACGGCAAGGGATGCCTTGTGGATTGCATTACTATATACACTAATGCGACCCTTACCTGGACGCCTGAGACAGACAACATCGAAGACTGATCGGTGTGATTTGCATCAACAGGAGAACAGATGAATTTTTTAAAGAATTTTTTTAAGAGCAAGGGAGTTTCATACTATCTCATGGCGGGCGCGTTCGTCTGCGGGATAGTATGCCTCGCCCTGTATCTTACCACCGGTGAGACGGAGTTCACGCCCACGCTGGATGTAACGGTGACGGTCGCATACGTCATATTCTTCGTGCTGGCTCTTGCAATGCTCATATATGAGATCCGCATCGTGAAATTCCTTACGGCGGCTGTAGGCCTCTATGCTTTCCTCATGTACATCGTGTTCGAGGTCAACTACATTACGAACCTTCTGGTATCCATAGACCCCACGGCGCTCAACGCAGGATTCGTCTGTATTCTCGTGTTCGGGCTTGTGGGATGGCTGTGCGCCCTTGTTTCCGGATGCCTCACAAACGGCGGCTTTAAGAAGCCGAAGGAGATGCTGTCATGAAATTAACAACAAGATTCGGCGAAATCTTCTTCGCATGCTCAGCGTCGTTCCTTGCGCTCATGCTTGCCCTCAACGTTGCCGGCACCCAGAATGCATCCGTCATCAACAGCGCTTTCGGCACGGAAACTTCCAAGACAGTATCATCTGACGGCGGGGATACGGACGAGGACACCGACTACTATCCTCAGACATACGAGACAGCAGATGATCTCACTGCCGCATATGAGGCTCTCTGCCGCGAGACGGAGGAAGAGGGCATTGTTCTTCTTAAGAATGACAACAATGCTCTTCCCCTTTCAAATGGCGCCAAAGTCTCTCTCTTCGCGCAGGGCTCATACAACAAGAACT
>JAJPYR010000007.1 GCA_021204825.1 Clostridia bacterium
TTGTCAATGTCTTTCCAGTTGGTGCCGGTATCGAAGAACTCCTTCCATGCACAGACAACCTCGTCATCTGTGACAGCCATGCGTATGTCTCCATGATTGTAGAAGCTGTACAGAATGGGAATCTTGTATACTTTCTGCATGTCGGTTGTCTCAATAATGGATATAAACTCTCTTCCAATCCCGTTGTAAAGTTCCTGCTCTTCATCAGACAGCTCATTCATCTCATGCAGATATTCCAGATACTTACGGAACGGATTCTCTTTGGAGTTTTTGACGCAGAGCTGGTAGACCTCGTCGTCCATGTAGGTAAAGAGTTCCATCCTGGTGGGCACACGCCCGCCCATTCTTTCCTTCACGCTCCAGTATTCCTGGCGGATGCGCTCTTTCAGGGGAAGACTGTGCTTCTCCATCTCCCTGAAGAGATCAATAAGCCGCATATCGAAATCGACTACGCAGTCATCCGGATATTCAATGTAGTTGCGCTCACCTGATTTTCCTCTGCCGGGCTTTTCTGTTGTTTCATTGTCCCCGGATAAGAGAATACGGGTTCTCCCTGCCTTTTCGTAATTTCCGATGAAATCCAGAACATTGAGATACTGCTTCCCGGGGCTGAGACGAAGTCCACGCCCAAGCTGCTGCAGGAACACTACAGGAGATTCCGTGGGGCGCAGGAACATAACCATGTCTACAGCCTCTATATCCAGACCTTCGTTGAACATGTCCACGGAGAATATCACACGGATAGTCCCGGCTTTCAGAGCGTTGATGGCATCTTCCCTGTTCTCGGAAAACTCACCGTCCGCGTTGCTGTATACAGCTACAGACGGAATGCCCCTGGAAGAGAACCTCTTCGCCATCTCCTCTGCGTGTGCGCGTGAACAGCAGAACCCCAGCGCTCTTTTGGAATTGTATTTCAGATAATGCTTGTAAATGGATTCATACCGCAACTCATTGTCGCGGTAGATTTTCATCAAATCATCCTGGTCATACCGTCCGTGTACAAAATGAAGCCCGGAATAATCCGTCTCATCATAGATGCCATAGTAATGGAAAGGCACAAGCATGCCCTTGTTTATTGCCGTCTTGAGTGAAATCTCATACGGGACATTGTAGTCACAGATCTCGTATATGTTCCTTCCGTCCATACGGTCCGGAGTTGCTGTAAGACCCAGAAGGAACTGCGGCCTGAAATACTCAACTATTCGCATATACTGATCATTGACCGCGTGATGGAACTCGTCTATAACCACATACTTGAAATAATCCGGGGAGAAAAACTTGTCGCAAAGATATTCTTTCTGACCAAGTGTATATACTGAGGCAAATATCACAGACTTCCCGGTGTCCTTGCTGTCTCCGTTAAAAAAGCCGTAGTCATCTGAATGTCGTACGTTTTTAAATGACGCAGCGGCCTGATTCAGGATCTCCTGCCTGTGCGCCACAAACAGAACCGTGTCATACGCCTTGGAATCAAAGGCAGCCAGATATGTTTTGCCGACTCCTGTCGCAGCAACTACAAGCCCCTTTG
Source organism: Clostridia bacterium (assembly GCA_021204825.1). Classification (GTDB taxonomy): domain Bacteria; phylum Bacillota; class Clostridia; order Christensenellales; family Borkfalkiaceae; genus Coproplasma. Next base: position 1,529 of record JAJPYR010000007.1, read on the forward strand.
TCGCGCCCTCGGCCCTGCTGTTCTCCAGCGCACAAAGAGCCTCTATCTGAGCTCCCCTGGGCTGGAACAGATCTGTAACCTTGCCCGGTTCCTCCTCATACTGTCTGTCACCGTCATACCGTGCCAGGTCTTTGGCAAGTGCCGGACTGTGCCAGCTGTCTGAATATCTGCGGAGTTCTGTGTCATCTATTATGATTGAATGACGGAAGAACAGGTCCTCAAAGGTGCTGTAAAACTGATTATAATCCTCGCCGTTAGATACGCTGCTGAGCCTGTAGTTCCACTCTATGCCTGATGTCAGCGCACTCCTGGAAAGGTTTGAAGAGCCAACATATATTTCGTTCCAGTTCTTATAATGGAACATGTATGCTTTGGCATGGAATGAGACGTCTTTTTCGCTGTAGAACCTGAGTTCCGCACGCTCACCCAGCTCCCTTTTGAGAAGATACAGGGCAGATGGCTGTGTGATGCCCAAATAGTTTCCTGTGAGAATCCTGACAGTGGCGCCCCTGTCCAAAGCGCTTTTAAGGTCATCCACTATCATTCTGACACCGGATTCCATCAGGAAAGACACCATTATGTCCATGCCGTCGGCCCTAGCCATGCTCACCTTCAACTGGCAGTACAGATACCTGGACTGGTTGTCCCCTCCGGTCATGACATTGGTTGGAGCAAACTCCATATCATCCACAGACGGCGTTATGCCTCCGGGACAGGGCAATGCATTGCTGGAATCCTGCACCATGTCCGGATCCTTCTCCTTGCCGGACAGACTGGAACGGCTGTTCATATTTTCCGCAAAATCAGATTGAGCCATTTCTCGTCTCCCCTGCCCGGCCTGACATCAGATGTTACCCACATCTCTTCAGTTTGCAATTCCCTGATATCCTTTATCATCCCGGAAAAGGATTCCTCTGTCATGTCCGTGAAATACCGGCCCCTTCGCTCTCCCTCAAAACTGCCGTATTTAAAGGATGCGTAAATGATTCCATGCCCTTTTAGCGCTCTGGCCATTCTCCGCAGGACGTCCGGAAGCTCGGCTGAACTCAAGTGCAGTATGGACGCACAGGCCCATATGCCGTCATAACGCTCCGCTTCATCCAGTTCCTGAAAGTACATCTGCTTCACGGCTATACCTGTGTACTCATGCGCTATCCTGCACATCTCCCTTGATCCGTCTGCGGCATCCACACGGAAACCCATTCCGAGAAAGGCCTTGGTGTCCCTTCCGGCCCCGCAGCCGAAATCCAGGACATCTCCGCCCGCTGGCAGCATCCGTACAAACCGGCTCTGTGTTCCGGACAGGTCTGCATCCACTGTGTCCGCCGCAAATGAATCGCTGTGGGTGTCATAATAATCTATCGTACTGTCTGGCATGGCAAGCACCTTTGCATAAATTGCAGGGAACGAAAAAGCAATTACAGTTCCCCCATTCCCTTCTGTATAATGCCACACTCTTATATGCAACATATACGGAATTACTGCTCATATTATAAGGATTTCCACAAGACAACGCAAGCACGGAGACATTCTTAAGTGGTTTTGTAAAAATTAGTCTCACCCCTCTGTCTCAGTCCGTCATCATGCCCGCCTGCCACTGCAGACACAATGAAGAACAAAGAGGTCAAACCTGCCATATAACACCAAAAAGCCCGGGGATGGCATTATCTCCGGGCTTGTTATTATGACTCATTTAAGGCATGCATCATATAAAGACTGTATGGCAATCCCTCCTGCTCAGAGATAATCCTTATTCTGTTGTACTGTCAGCCGCCTTTCCATCTCTGTCTCTTTCCAGACCGCATGGAAGAGATAAAAGATAGGTTTTTAGCATTAAGTACACGTTTATTGTACACCTTATGTGCGCATGCGTATATTGCATATCTTCCAAACCGCATTGCAAAATTATAGGCAGTTGTTCCCATGGTCTGTCTTTTTACCCGTCATACCCCTCTGTTTTGGTGTGAATTTGCCTGCTATGGCCCTGTCTGAGGCCGTCCGTCCGGGTGTCATCTTACTGTTTCAATATACGGTATGTACACGTTATGTGAATATGGTAGCTCAGGTCTGCTGTACACACTCCCATTGAGCTGTGTGCGTGGTTACTTCGTGATGTCTGAGATGCTTAAGACATTGGAATAGACTGAATCTACAAGCTTGTTCAGTTTGTCAAAGTCATCTGTTGCAGGTATGGATGCGGATCCGGGGTTGTCCAGATATGTATGAATGGCATTCTGCATGTTCCTTGTCCTGCGGCGGAGAAGAAGGCAGTTTCTGGCGGTTTCCTGCATATCCTTTGTGCTGTCAGGGATGCCGGTGAGGAGATGGCAGAGTTCGTCACATTTGGAGAATATTTCTCCCATACCGGTCAGAATGCTGAACAGGCTGTTCATTACGCCGTCTCTGTCCCTGGAAGCGGGGCTGGACGAAAGGCGCGCAGCATATATCTGGATGTCCGTATTGCAGGTGTAGATGGAAAAGGCAAGGTCAAGGAGTTCGGCGCCCAGGCCGGCCCCGGAGCTTTTGCTGCCTTCAGGCTTAAGCTCCGTATCCGGGTCCTGCCGTTTGAGAGCCTTCCAGGTCATGCCTTCCCCGTACTCTGCAACGCTGCATTCCTCCATTTCCTTGAGGATGTCCAGTATCTCGGGGTATGAGAGGCTGTATGTGACCATGAGTTCAGGCACGGAGGCAGAGCCTTCGTTCATGAACTTTGTGTATATGGAATTCATTATGGGCTTGTAGTCTCTCTCCCTCTCAGTTTCTGCGGCGGACTGGCCTTCTCCCCTGCTTTTTGCCAGGGGAGTGCTTGTGTACGCCATGCCTCCCGCATATGCAAGAAGGCCTTCGTCTGCAGCTGTTTCAAGGGCGGCCCTGGCGTCCTGGTACGTGCAGCCGTACTTCTTCATAAGAAGAGCCGGCGTGTATGAGGCTCTTCCGTTCCTTATCAGACAACTGTGAAAATCTGCGTATATATTCATGCTGTTCTCCTTAATCTTCTATGCGTTTTCTGTGTTCTTTGCCGGACTTTTGCATGTGCTGCCTCCAGGCTTCTGCCCGGAGACGCTTTGCAGGCCGGTTCCAAAGCCGTATATGCTGGCTCAGAGGCGCCGCACCGCCCTGCATGCAGGGAGGATAAGCGCTTGGCGGGCGGATGCATGCAGATGCATGGCCGCGGGTGGCATCCGGAGCCTGTTCCTTGGGTCCCGGAGATGTGCCATGGATTCATCCCGGGGCCTTGGAAACGGGCCCTTTGCTCCATTGCCGCCTTCCGCTGCGGAAGCCGGCTTGTGTGCTGCAAGAGGCTTGCAATCCTGCATATTTGCGTATATGTGCTCTGTTCCGCGGGTGTTCCTGCGAGGGCATCCCGGGTCCCGTGCCCCCGTATGGGGCATGAGACAGGTCTGAGGGACAGGGATCAGTAATCCTCGTCCTCCATGAAGCGGCGGCGCCTGCGGCATGAGGGTGTGAGGGTGTATTTGTACTTCCTGTCCACAGGGGATACCTGGGAGATGTAGTCTGAAAGGCTGGACACTTCGCAGGCATACTCATCGCAGAGATAATATGGCTCAAGGCGTGAGAACATTACGTATCCGGAGTTGATTTCCGTTATTACGCAGTCCCCCTGCGAGAGGGATGAGAGTGTTGAGACGGGCATTACGGGAATTGTTTCAAAGAAGGCGTCATGGATTGCGGAATCCGTGCCCTGGGTTATGCAGGAGCCGGAGACACGTGTGTATTTGCCGCATTCGTCTGAGAACTGCTTAAGGGTGTCCAGGTTGTTGGAGCCCATGAAGATATGGACGTTCATGTTGTCCATAATGATCTCGGAGGCATCGCCGTATACGTTCTTAAGCTGGGCGTATGACTGAAGCACTATTGAGAACCAGATGTTGCGGGCGCCGCAGGTTGTGATGACTTTTTCAAAGTCTGTAAGGTGCGGCATATTGCCGAACTCATCCAGCATGAACAGTACGCCGCGGGGCAGGCGGTTGTTCTCATGCCTGTCCGCCTCATTTATAAGCCAGGTGTAGAGGCGCTGCACGAAGAGGGCTATGGTGCGGGACTGCATTTTGACCTCGTCACGGAATACTATGAAGAGGGCCACGGGATCAGGGGACTCCGTGAACATGGAGAACTCTATCGTGTTGGCGCGCGTCATGGTGCGGACGACGTTCTCACGGTACTCGTTTATCTTTGTGATGAATACGGACACGTAGCTGGAGCGGGTCTTGTCCCCGGGCTCCAGAAGGATCTGCTTTGCGAGATTGTACGCCTTGGAGTCTTCCTCTCTGTTCTGGAAGTACCCCTTGTCCGGGTCGCTCTCGCTGGGGCTGAAGGAAAGGCATATGCTGACCAAAGCATCCAGGTTGAACTTCTCCTCAGTCATAGGATTCCGCTTGTCCGCCGTGTCTTCCAGCATGCCGTATATGACGGCCTTGAGAAGGTCTCTCGATCCAAGCTCCCATGTAGGGTCATCCAAGCACTCCACGGTAATCATCTGGTTGGCAAGCTCATCTATAAGGTTCTCCATCTCCGAGTACAACACGTCCGTGTCGTTGTCCAGGACCAGATTGAGCTCCTCCATGTCCCTGTATATCTTCCCCTTATACTGCAATGCCCACTCCCCGTTTTCGTCCTTGACGGGAGACACATCCTGCCTGGTCTCCATATACTCCTTATACTTGCGGAATATGGGTGTCATGGGGTTCCAGAACTCCGTGTGGTAAAAGTCCCTGAAGTTGAGGAGCTTCACAGTGTACCCGTTTGCCCTGAGCTTTGACGCCGTATGCTCATATACCTCCCCCTTCGGGTCTGTTATAACCAGGCTCTTCTGATTTTTCTGCTCCGCGCATGAGATTATGGAGGGTATCACAAACGATGTTGTCTTGCCCTGCCTTGTGGCTGCAACAACGCATGCGTGGTTGTCCAGCCCGGCAGCGGAGTATATCTGACGCAGGACGCCTTTCCCGTCCCTGTATGCTGCCTTGAGCACTCCCTTGCCGTCCCTTGAGGGAAGGTCTTCGAAAGCCACTGCGTCCGGAAATTCCTTTGAGAATTCCGGAGGGGTTACAAGGCGGGTGTTCTCCCGTCCGTGCATGAATGCGTTATAGAATTCATATGTCATATCTGCCTCCTTAAAAAGCCTACCGTGCCGGCTTCTGCATCTTTTCTGTCTATACGGATCATGTCTTCCGTTATGTGCATTTTTTCTTTGCCTTTTCCTGCCCGTATTGTCTTTTCCAAAGCCTCCACGGCCTTGTCCAGGGGAACGGAGAGAAGAAGTTTTTTGGCCCCTTCATCCATATCCAGCTCTTCCATGTCCAGCTCTTCCTGCCTTGTTCGCAGGATTCCATTAAGAATCTGCATGCGCAGCAGGGAATGCTCCTCTACGGTCCATGCCTCCGCATGCAGCACCGTGCGGAATTTCTCCATGGCCTCACCGTCCACAACGCAGATGACGGGGCCTTCCGTAAGGTCCAGTGTTATTCCAAGGTCCTGTATGCAGCACTCATTCCTGTACTTAGGGTTAAGATACCATGCAGCAGCGCGAAGCGTGGCCTCCGGGATGTCCCCGCTTGCCTCCACTATGCAAACGTTCACCCTGTGCGGGTCATATGAGCGGAAGAATACGGAGCCTGAGAAGCAGGCCATATCCTGCGGGCTGCGCCCTGAGATGTCCACGTGCATGACGTTGGCGCACTTATCATCAAAGCCTGCCTCAATGGCCTTTATGTATGCGTTCCTCACATACTTTGAGTTGGCACAGATGCATGTAAGCCTCCAGTCCAGGTCCATTATGGACATCATGAGGTCCGCCGCGTAGTCCCCCAGGCAGACATAGCTGTGGGAGCAGAGAATCTCCGTCTCCTTGTCCTCCAGCTGGGACTGCATCCAGTACGGAGCGGCTTCCACAAAATCCTCCCCGTTAAAGTCTGCATCCCTGACATGCTGCTGCAAAGGCAGGCACATTACCTGCGCACGGTTTGAGTCCGCACCCATAAGAAGCTTTTCCTTGTCCTTCAAGGACAGGTTCTCCGCAGACAGAACGGAAGCATACAGGGGGTCATACCTGTCCTCATGAAGCCTTTCATTGGCTGCAAAGACCTGCCTTAACACCTGTGCATTGTCCCCGGCATTAGTCCCGATCCACTCATATTCTGCCAAAACCGTGCCGTACATATCCCTTGCAGCCTGCACAAAGGGCTCCTCTGTAGAGTTCTCCGCGATGGCGCGAAGCATGCAGAAATCCTCATAAAGACGGATCTCCGCGGAGCATCCTTCCTCCGCCGCCTCATACTTCATGAGGGGAAGAAGTGATGCCACATCATTCCAGCCTGCACACGCGCGCAGCCTGGACATGCCTTCCTCCATGTCCTTCTCAAAGAACAGGCCCTCACACATCATGATTCCGCATATGCGCATGACGGGTATGAGCCTTGAGGCCTTAGGGGCACACAATGTGCGGCATATGTCCGCCTCATCCGCGCCTTTACGGCATGCCGTCTTGTTCTCCTCCGCGAACTCATACGCCCTTCCCTTGATCCTGCGGACATCCTCTATGCGAAGATGAAGGGACGCAACAGTCTTTACGCGAAGGTCATCCCTGTACAGAACACTGCATATGGCGTCCCTGTCCTTCCCCTGAGCCATTGTCTCCATATACTGCACTGCACGCAGGAGCTTGTGATAATCCTCCGCGCATGAGATCTGCGTGTCTGCAGCTGCGGCATCATACAGACACTCTGTACATTCCGCACTGAGCCCGTACGCCTCTCCAAGCGCACGCAGGAAACTCATGGCATCCAGGTACTCTCCCAGCATTGCCTTCGCCAGGAAGAAATCCTGCAGTATGTACCTTGCTGTTACGGATTCTTTTTCGCATTTTATCTTCATATACAATACCTTCTCCTTTGCACCTTGTGCCGGACGTGGCTGTCCTGCGCCCCTTCCGAAGGGGCCTTTGTGCCTTATGCCCTTAAAAAGGGCCCTGCCTTGGTTTCTGTTCCGTATGCCTTTAAAAGGCGTCAGCTGCTTGTGTTTGCGTTCTTTGCCAGGACTTTGCGGGCGCCTTCTCCTATCTCCCCGCAAAGCCAGGTCATGTGATCCATATATGTGTCCAGGGCCGTGAAGTCCGGCTCCCTGGGGTCCAGGGTCACGAGGGCTGCGTTCATGTCTTCCGCTGCGCGTGCGAGGGAAGAGCATCTGCCGCGAACGAGTCTCAAGAGGTTTGCGGGCTGTTTGAAGCTGTACAGAAGGTGCCTTAATGCCTTTGCAGCATCCTGCATATATCCGGGAATGCTGCTTAAAAAGCGCTCTGCGTCTGCGTATGCGGGTATGCAGGGAGCCTCCGGGCCTTCAGAGGCCTTCGTTTTTTCAAATGCTGCCGGAAGTGCTGTGACAAGCTCCGGCAGTGTTTCCATGCTGCACTCTATCTCCTCCACAAGCATCATAACCTGTGCAGGAATGTCTTTACTGCTGATTCCCAGGTCCTCATAATCCTGGCCTATGCTTAACAGGATCTCCGCCTTCCCATTGTCCGTACTCATTCATTTACCTCCGTTATGTTCATATATATGATGTTTTTAGTGCTTTAAAAGATACGTACCGGCCCTCCGGCGCGGCTCACATGCAGTCCTTGAGAGGCCTGTATGTCTGTCCGTCTGCGGGCATCCCGCTGCCTCTTACATGCAGGCACCTGAAGGGTGCTGTGTCCGGGGCAGCGCACTGTTTTCCTCAAAGATAATGGTTACCAGACAGCATAAAAATAACCCGGGAAGTCCCTTGAAAGGCATGAGCCCATGTCCGGCGTGCCGGCAAAGTGCGCAGGCACGCGGTGCCTAAGGGATACGGCCGTTTGCATGAATGCAGCCGGCTCTGCCGCCCTGGCAGGCCCAACCTCTCTCGTGCTTCTCCCGGATCTTTGTTTGAACGATTCGCCTGTTTTGCGGCCGCTTTTGTCCGGCCTGCCGTGCAGGTTTTTTCCGAAAAAGACAACGATACAGTTGTGGGGACCAGATAATCTCCTCATGCTTGCTCCTTTACTTTGCACTATTCTCCCGCCTGCCCTCATGCCACAGGCTATGACAGGTACGGGTGTTCCGGCTAGGATAACTGCGATTAATGGCCGGTAGCAGGATGATTCAGCCATTATCTGGTCTTAAAAATATTAAAAATTTAAATATATATAAACAAAAATACTATTATAACTTTATACGGCTTACCCTTGAAAATGCATAGAATGGATGCCCTTGCCCCGGGCCGGGTTCTCCGGATTGCCCTCCGGAACGGGTTGTATCTGCACAGCCCCCCTAAAGGGCTGCATGTGACTTGGTTATCTGCAGAGGCCGTCTGCCAAAGGCCTCTGCCCTGGGGTTACTCTTCCCCGCCCTTTAACACCGGGTCCGGCACAGGAGTTTCTGCTGCAGCTCCTGCTGCACACTGGCGCTTGTACGCAAGGGCACGGTCAAAGTCTGCCGTAAGGGGGCTGGGGTCCAAAAGAGAGCGCAGGTCATCCGGCATGCTCAGATATGCATCCAGAAGGCTGTTCCAGCAGCTGTTGGCGTAATACTCCGTAACGGTGCGGTCCTTCTTGTAGATGGGATACTGCGGAACGCCCTGGAATGCCACATCCCCGGGAAGCCCCATAAAGGCCTTGCCCTCCTCTGTCTGGACGCTCCTCTGCGCATCCCTCTCTATGCAGCATACGTTGCGCCCTGCGAACATTGCGCCTGCAATGAGCTTGCCTGTATATCCTGCATTGTCCACGATGAAGTCCCTGGGCTCTGTGTATGCGCACGCAATGAAGCTTCCCAGTGCCATCTTGTCTGCGCCGTCATCTGCAAGAGGGTTGCCGTCCTGGTCTGTGAAGCGCAGCACGTCCCCGGTGCCGTCCATGTGGAAGAGGCCCTTGCCGAGGGCGTCCAGTATGCTGTCCTCATTGACCTTGCCTTCCCCCTGGGCTGAGAACACGCACACGTCCATATGGCTGGACCCTCTGGCATCCATTTTGCTGTCTTTGGAATTTTTGGCCCATACCAGCTTGTAACGGAACTCCTTCTCGTTGGATGCTATAATATCCGCCGTGGAAGTGCCGGATGTGAGCAGCACAATGCACCCCTCCGGCTTTATGATCCTGTGGTACTCGGACCAGAGCCTTGCCACGGAAAGGGGCTTTCTGCCGGAACCGTCTTCCCTTAAAGGAATCTCGGACATAATGAGGTCCACGGACTCCGGATCCAGGGCATGCAGCTGCAAAAGGCTGTCCTCTGCGAAGACATTGTTCCTCATGCTCTCCGCCTTGCGCTTTCCGGCCGCAATGCTGCCTTCCGGCGCAACCCTTCCGTCTGCAGGCTTTTGCGCATCCTCCGGAATGAGCCAGAACCTTCTCTGCTTAATGGCTCCGTCTATCTGGCCCCCGTTGCACAGCTGGGCCACACGCCTCTCGGACACTCCCCACTTGCGGGCGCATTCTGTTATAGTTACATACTTCATACCTCTTCCTGCCTCTTGATTCATATTCTCCGGAGGTCCAAGCCTCATCTCTGCACGGGAGTATACCATACTCCGCATGACTTTGCAACTGTTTTTGCAGAAAAAAATAAGAAGTACGATAAATTCGAGAAGGGAAATTTCTGTAATTTGCGGAAATATGTCATGCACCCTCTGAATACGGGTCCCAAAGGGCCTTTAGCGGAAACTGCACGGGTTTTGAGCACCATAATACATACCCCCTTATATTACCACATATACCGCACTTTTCTAAATTTGCAACTGAGGAGGGGTGTTTTTAAAAAATAAGATAAAAACTTTTTTGACCCCTCTTAATCTCCCTTCCGTTTCCGGAAAAGCCATTGCCTCTCTCCCACACAGCAGGGGTTATGGAAACAGGCTTCCGTGGCTGTCTGCACACGCTCCGTATACCGTGTACGTCTCCGGGATTCCCTGTGTGCATCCCTGGATGCAGCCGTCCGGCCAGGGACAGGCCACCACAATATATAGAGGCAAATCTATATCTTGTGGTTTTATTTTTATCTGAGGCACTAAATCTTCCATTGACTAAATATCTTGTGTCCGCTTTTTATTGATGCCCTACTTTATACACCAAGTCTTTGGAAATGTAAACAACTTTTGCAAAAAAAAATGAATTATTTTTCCAACTCTCCCATCCGGGCCCTCCGGATGTGTATTTTTGGCTGTGAGCAGTGACCTGCACAAGGGGACATATCCTTGGAGAAAACAGGTCCAAACCGGGCGGGCCCTTCTGTCCTGGTCTGCCGGACGGAGCCTGTGCAGGCACTCTGGAGGGGCTCTGTCCAGATGCACTGGACGGAGTCTGCATGGAAACTCCGGATATAACACCGGATGGGACAGCTCCACACCGGATGCAGCAAATCCACCCTGTCCGGATACGCTGGCTGTCTGCAGCGGGCACATGCTGCCTGTGAGGCCCAGCCGCAGACAACTGCTGGATGCGCTGCGTGTCCCGCGCACGCGTGTACATGCGCTATGATGCGCGCACGCGCACATACATCTTATATCTGCTCCAGTTCTGCACACCCTCTCTCCATTCATACACGCAGGACGCAGCACCCTGCAGGGGCACAAGGCCCTTGGATCTGAAAACACATGCAGCTCCCAGGTGTGGTGTATGAAATAGTGTGTATTATTTGCACACGCTAACCGCAAAGGGACACATTACCAGCTCCGCAGGGCATATGAGATATCCTGCAGATCCAGCCAGACAGCAGCGGTACCATGATGCCCGCAGGCCAGGGCATCCTCCGGCTCATATGCATGCCTTCCGGCAGACATGTTCTCTGAAGTCCTTCTGCATTCGTACCCGGCACTGGGATTGCATGGACCAGAGGCACTCCCTCCCATGGGCAGATATATGCTCTGCAGAAAAGAACATATGGAGTTTTGAATGTCTTTTGTACACAAAATAACAAAAACGGACGTTTTGCATAAAATTCTGCAATCATACATGGAAGAAATACAATATCCTTTTTGTAAAAGGATAATTATAATTTTACGTGTACTTTATGGAAGAAAGCTAACATATCCCACTGCCTTGCTGTTCTGCATGCCTGCAGCCTTGCCGGAACGGGCCTGTGCGGCCGTTCATGCAGGCATGCCTTATCCCGGGAAGCTGGGCGGTGCGGAAACCGGCCTGAATCTATGATGTGCAAAAAGGATGTATATGTGCTTGGATGCAGAGCGAAGCTTTGCGGAGATGTGAAGTGTGCATGGCAAAGTGTGCGGATGCCATGCAGACGGACACTGAACCAAAGGGCAGACCCCTGCAAAAAATATCATATGTGTCCTTTATGAACTTGAGAGGCAAAACCGCTTCTTCCCAGACCGGCTTTGCGCAAGGGTTCCTCTTTTGCCATGCCTCCCCTGCATTGCCACACAGGAGCGGCGGCAATCTTTTCTCTTCTTTTCAGACCTTGCACTCCCTCCGTCCATGGGCGGGCGGAGGGGATGCTGCGGCCGTCATAAAACCTTAAGTTTTTCCGTGAACTTTGGAAGTTTGGTTTTAAAACGGCCCGAATGCGGGTATAATATATTATGTACCTCCTTTTTCCGGGCGGGGCGCATGATGACATATCCCGCAGTGCAAAGGGCTGCGCGCAAAAGGCCCAAAGCCGCCGGGCGGGCGGCAAGCTATATTACCAGGAAAATATTAGGAGGCACAACACACATTAAAAGAAACAAACAACCCATAATAGATCCCATCACGAAGGCAATAGGCGAGATGGTGCCGTTAAAGGACTATGGTGCGGCAACGGACAAGTACCGTGAGATAGAACTGGCCCTGAAAATACGTGACAACAACTCTGACCCATACGTGCAGGACATACTTTATACGCCGGATTACGCTGAAACGCTGAGAGGCCGTATGCTGTTCTCCCGGACGCAGTTCTGCTGGGTGCCGAAAGACATGTGGAACCTGCTTGATGTAACGTTTACATTCACCCAGGAATCCAACGGATACTGCGAGTACATAACCGAAGGGGCCTTTGATTGTCCGGGCATCAACTACAGCGTCCTGAAAAACCGGGTCCTGCTGGAAGCAGTCATGACCGGGGTTGAAATAAACTGCAAAACAGGCAGATCCTGGAACGACTACCTGGACAGCCCATGGCTGCTGTTCCGTGAAATAGCATCCAAATGGCTTGAGGGGTGCATGTCCACAGACAGGAAGGATTATGAAGACATCCTGGAGCAGGACCTCTACCCGTACATAGGAGACCGAAACATCTTCTACATCTCCGGGCATGACCTGGACCGCTGCCTCTTCCGTATGGCAGACCATGGAGAGCATTCCAGGCCGCATACGGCGTACCGGATGATAAACGGCATATACGACTTAGCGGACAAGGCCTGCGGCTGTGAGAACCCTCTGCAGAGCGTCATATACAAGGTGTTCCGCTGAGCCCGCACCCGCTGCCGTCCTTCCGTCCCGCCGGTACCTGCCGCATGCGGACAAGCTGACACATCACAAAACACAACAGAATGAAACCCTGCATCCCCGCGCCGCATCCGGCGCGGGCGTACAGGGACAATATATATTACTCACAAGGATACCGTCTTGATCATGGCAAAATCCACAACACAGTTCGTATGCTCCGAGTGCGGGGCCATAGCTCCCAGATGGATGGGCAAGTGCCCTTCATGCGGGAAGTACAACACGCTTATAGAAGAAGTCATAGCCCCTGCAGCTCCCGCAAAAGGGCCTGCGAAGTCCACGGTGATAAACAAGGCAAAGCCCCTTGCGAAGATCTCATACGAGAAGACGGACAGGGTCTCATCCGGCATATCCGAGTTTGACAACGTCTTGGGCGGCGGCATAGTAAAGGGGTCACTGGTGCTCCTTGGCGGAGACCCGGGCATTGGCAAGAGCACCCTGCTCACGCAGATAGCCGCACACCTTTCCGAGAGCGCAAAGGTCCTGTACCTTTCCGCCGAGGAGAGCTGCTCGCAGGTTAAGATGCGCGCGGAGCGCCTGCATCTGGACTCAGATGACCTTCTCGTCATGAACGAGACCTGCCTGGACACCCTGGAAAACGAGCTGGACGGCGTGGAATACTGTGTCATAGACTCCATACAGGCGGTATACACAGAGGACCTCTCATCCTTTGCAGGCTCCGTGAGCCAGGTAAAGGAGTGCGCATCCAGGCTTATGCGCATAGCCAAGGGCAAGGGCATAACCTTCTTCATCGTAGGGCACGTCACAAAGGACGGCACCCTTGCCGGCCCCAAGGTCTTAGAGCACATCATGGACACCGTCCTCTATTTCGAGGGCGAGACGCAGGAGAACTACCGCATCTTAAGGGCCGTTAAGAACCGTTTCGGCAACGTGTCCGAAGTGGGCGTCTTTGAGATGACTTCCGAGGGCATAATCCCTGTTACGGACTACACCGGCGTATTCCTCTCCGAATCCCGCGGCGAGGAGCCAGGCTCTGCCGTAACGCCCACCGAGAACGGCGCAAGGTGCATGAACGTAGAGATCCAGACCCTTGTGTCCAAGACCTCCTTCGGCCTGCCCAGGCGCATGCCGCTTGGCATTGACTACAACAAGCTTGTCCTCATGATAGCGGTCCTTGAGAAGAAGTGCGGCCTCAACCTCTCTTCCGATGACGTCTACGTGAACGCCATGGGCGGGATAAAGCTCACCGAGCCCTCCTGTGACCTTGCCATCTGCGCGGCCCTTGCCTCCGCTTACTACGGCAAGCCCATAGACATGTACACGGCAGTCTTCGGCGAAGTAGGCTTAACTGGCGAAGTCCGTGCCGTCTCCTACTGCGAGAAGCGCGTAGCGGAGTGCATCAAGATGGGCTTCAAAAAGGTCCTCATACCCGCCAAGAACATCAAGTCCGTGGCCAAGTACGCGGACCGCATCCAGATAACCCCCATACTCTACGTGAACACCATGATCAAGAACCTCTTCCGCCAGGATGACTAACATCTTCCATTGGGTCCCTGCTCTTCTGTCTCTTACAGATGACAAAGAACCGGCGCCAGGATGACTAACATCTTCCATTGGGTCCCTGCTCTTCTGTCTCTTACAGATGACAAAGAACCGGCGCCAGGATGACTGACCGCCTCCCCTGCTGCATATCTGCTCTGCAGTCCTTACGAATGATACAGAACCGACGCCAGGATGACTAAAGACACCAACCGCCATTCTGCACCGCATCTCGCACAGATGATACAGAACCGGCACCGGGTGGCTTAAGCCGCCTTCTGCGGAAACCTCAAACAGATCACACAAGCAACTAAAACACTCATATTGTACACGCAGGCAGGCGGTTTCCGTCTGCCTGTCGTGCTGCTCCCGGGGAATATTGTTTTTGCAGCGCATTATAAAAGGCAGACGGTTGTTCCATCTGCCTGGTATATGGTCTGTATATGATATGTCTGCAGTGTATAAGTCATTGCATGATGAACGCATATGTCACATCTGCACATGCAGGCTCCTGCGCATATGATGCTTCATACCTGTAATCACCCGCCGAGGCTTCTTCATCATCGCCATTGCAGTCACTGAAAATAGACATTAAGGAAACCACGATTGCCAAAATCACCAATACCGCCACAACGGCCCAAACAAATTTCATAATCCCTTCCACTCAACACCCCATAGGCTGTTGCACTTCATTCTGTCTTCATATGCAGTTTAGCAAATTACGGCAATGAATTCAAGTATATCCGCGGAAATGCACCGCTGCAAATGACAACTTTGCGGCTTGCACGGCAGATTATGGCTTAAGGCTCAGAGCAGGCTGTCTGCACCGGAGCCGGCAGCTAACTGGTATCTGGAAAGCCAGCTGGACGCCCAGATGTCATCCTTTTTGACCCCTACGCCGTTCTTGTAGCACACGTGCATCATGTATTCCGCTATGGGATAGTTCTGGAGAGCCGCCTCGGCAAACCATCTCCTCCCCTTGTCACCGTCTTTGCCCACGCCAATGCCGCATATGTAGCAGTTGCCGAGGGCCGCCTGCGCCTTGGCGTTCCCGTGGTTTGCGGCCTTCTCATACCACTCTGCCGCTGCCCTGCGGTTCTTGTCCGTCCCGAGGTCCCCGGCAAGCCCGCGGTTGTGGTAATAGCACAGGCCAAGGTGGTATTCCGCATCTGCATTTCCCTCATTTGCAGCCTGCTCATACAGCTGCCTGGCCATACGGACGTCCTGCGGTACGCCGAATCCGTACTCATATGCCAGTGCAGTGCGCACAAGAGCCTGCGGATCATTCTGTATGGCACCCTGGATATGCTCCTTGAGGTCTGCCTTGTCCGCATACCCGGAATAATCTGAGCTTGCCGGAGGGTTTGCCTTGTCCTTCGCCATCTGTACGGCAATCTTCGCGGCATTCCGTTCCAGGTTGAGTGAGAACAGGCTGAGTATTTCATCCCTGTAATTGTCCAGGCTCCAGACGGAACACTGCCCTATGTATGCCTTGGGACAGTTCCTGTTGAAGGCCGCGTACGGCATCTGGCCCACCCAGCATACGTTCTTGTTGTGGACGTAATCCGTATCCTGCCCGAAGCGGCATCCGTAATAATACTGTGATGTTACAACTCCCAGGTTAACGGTCCTTGTATAGTTGCCGTCAAAGAGCAGCACAAGGTCTCCGGGGGTCATGTCAAAGTAAAACCTGGCAACCTGTATGGCTCCCGGCCCCCTGCTTCCCTCTCCCTTGTACGGGTATGAGAAATCAAACCTCTCCTGCAGCTCCCTGCGGGCCGCATCCCTTACTGCCTTGTCCACGGGAATGTCTCCAAGATTCCCCAAAAGCCCCCAGCCAATGCTTATGTGCGGGTTTATCTCGCTTAATGCGCAGTTAAGGTTGCTCATATGTATGCCTGTTATGGCAGCATTTGCATATTGTGCGTTCATGATCTCCTCCGTTCTCTCTCATGTATCTATGTGTATATGCATCTTCAGATGCTTGCATCCGCAGGAATAATCCAAGGCACCGTTCCGGCCTGCAATATATTATACGAGCCCAATCTCCGTATTACTCTTTCCGGGGATTGGAATCCTGTGATAAATAATCTGGCTTCCTCCATGTATGCAAAGCAGCAGGCAAAAAGCTTGCCTGCCGCAATGCAGAAAATAAATCACCAAACATAAGAGGTTTGTAAGCTGTTGTATGCCGGACTAGAGTATCTTCAGATCCGGGTCATAATAGTAATAGTATCTCTCCAGGTCCTTCTTCCTTTTTTCGCGGACGTATTCATCCTGCGCAAGGTCATCCGGGTCGTCATCTTCGTCCGGATCATCCAGGTCCAGGTCGTCCTCGTCTTCTTCGTCTTCGTCTGTATCGTCATCCCAGTCATCCAGATCTTCGTCTTCATCATCCGGATCAAGGTCTAAATCGTCTTCATCCATAAGTTAATCCTCCGTATTTGCGTTGGTATCTGCCTGGCCTTTATTGGCGTCTGTCTTCCCTGCATGCCAATTGCTATGATTGATCTTGCAGAGGCAAGCATCTCTGCTTAGCAATTCCCTAAATTCCCAGGTAAAAATTTAACCTGCAGGTTAAAATATCTTAATGGTATTTAGGCGATTTGTATTTAACCGGCTCAAAGACCCGCTCTCCCGGCTTTGCCTGGGGTGCCGGCGTGTCTGCAACCTGCAGGCCGCATTCCACAGGCTCCTCCGGTGCCGCATGCTCATGGGTTGTGCCGGGCACAGGCGTTCGCGGATATGCGGGCTTCGTTATGTTATTCTGTGGCTGTGCAGGTTTCTCAGGCACTCTGAAGTTGAACAGGAGAAATATAATAGCTAACCAGCCTATCATCTCATCACCCCTTTCATGATGCGCTGCACACCCCGCTGCCCGCGGTTTCATGCTACAACCAAAGTGTACATGATACGGGAGAGATTAGTCAAGTGCGACATGTTAATGTATTTTTACATCCCATTTGAACATAGTATGAACATATGTTTCTTAGCAGGTCCTTTTCACAGCCTTTGTTTACTGCTTTCCTGCCCGCAGAACCCTTAGCAAAAAGGCATGCGTCCGGAGCGGATGCATGCCGTGAATGTGCTGTATATGTGGTGTGTGGATCAGGCGGCGCCTACGTGGCGGATGACCCTGCCTATCTGCTTGAAGAATATCTTGGTGTCCAGCCAGAGGGAACAGTGGTCCACGTAGTAGAGCTCAAGCTTCTGGCGCTCGCCTTCATCATAACGGACAAGGCTGCGGCCGTTGCAGGACCACCAGCCAATGAGCCCGGGGCGGACGGATGTGAGCTTGTCTGCCGCGGAGCCGTACTTCTTCTCCAGCTCCACGCGAAGGAGCGGCCTGGGGCCTACGATGCTCATGCGGCCAATGAAGATGGACCACAGGTTGGGAAGCTCATCCAGGCTGTACTTGCGAAGGAAACGGCCCACCTTTGTGATGCGTGGATCGTTGTCCAGCTTGTACTCTTCCCTGTACTGGCGCCTCTGCTCCTCCGTGAGGGAGAAGAGAACCAGCGCCGCGCCCTTGTACATTGTGCGGAACTTGGGGATGCGGAAGGCCTTGCCGCCCCTGCACACCCTCTTCTGCTTGAAGAACACGGGCCCCTTGGAGCTGCACTTCACGCATATGGCCAGGATGAGGTACAGCCAGCAGAAGACCAGCATGAACAGCCCGGAGCAGAAGATGTCCAGAAAGCGCTTCGTGAACCTGTAGCACGCATACCGCACGCGCCTGCGCTTGGGGGCAGTGCAGTCCAGCCCGAACACTTCGGCCGCATCTGCTTCCTCTTCCTCTGCGGGCTTCGGCTCCTCTGTCTCCCCGTGGGCTTTTATATATATTTCCTGTGCGGCGGCCAGGGACTCTGCGTCCGGCTGGTCATTGCCGCTTATATCAAGGTCTGTCATAGATCACCTGTGTGAGGCAGAATATGGCTGCCATGTGTGATGTCTGCCAAAATCCTGGGTTATGATATCATATATGAAAAAATGCGGTCAACTTATTAGACACAGCGGCGCATATCTTTGCGCGTCTTTGCGCAAACTGCACAAAACACGCCCGTGCGGGGTTCTGCACGCACAGACCGGGTGCATCTTTGTGCGGACATGCACTGGATGTGCCGTGGATGGCACGGGATATGCTGCGGCAAGGAATACAGGTTACTGCTGGTCCTGCCCCTGGTCTGCATCCTGCTCCTCCCGGGTGCTGTCTTCCGCGGGTGAGGATGTGTCTGCATTGTCTGCGGATGCGCAAGGGCCTGCTGCGGCAGAGTCTGCAGCGGGCTTTCTGTGGAAAAGCGAGCGGAGCCTGCGGCATGTCATTTTGCAGACGTCTATAAGGAACCTGCAGTTTACGATGAAGTAGAGGACGAGGAGCCCTGCGTATGCGAGGCAGGCCCACCAGCGAGACAGGTAATACGTAATGAGTATGAAGCCCGCGGACATTATGACGTCTATTATGAAGTCCCTGAGAATCCTGCCCTTTATGACCTTGTTCACCACTATCTCGGACAGGACGCAGGATAAGAGCATTGAGAGGTCCACGGCGATTAAAAGGGCGTATATGTTGCGGAAGACCTTGCCTATTATCACGAACGCTATGATGCCTATGGCCCCGGCGAAGATGTTAATGGCGAACATCATGCGCTCCTTGCGGTATGTCTTGAGGTACGTGTTGGCAAGCATGTTGCGCTTCACGGAGAAGACAACCACTGGAAGAAGAAAGCCAAGATAGGGCAGCGAGGATGAATAGCTGGGAATCCATTTCTCCAGTATCCAGCATCCGGGGTAATACAGGATGAAGACGGTGAAGATTACAAGGGATATGTACTGCCGTATCTTGCCGTACATGTCCGGCAAAGTCTCCGGCTTCAAGCGCCTCAAAGAGGGGAACAGAACGTTGCTTACCGCTGTGGTTATGTTCAGGAAGACGTTGGTGACGGAGAACGCAAGCGCCACGTTGCTGAAGTATGAAAGGCCCCAGCACCACTGCACCACAAGCTTTGCGGCCGTTATTGTGAGCGTGCAGGACCAGACGGCAAGCATGAGCATCGCCCCGGCGCGTATGTTGCGGCCAGTCTCCAGAATCATCTCCCTGGGGGATATGAATCCCCTGCCGAAATACATCCGGCGGTTTGTGAACTGGGCAACGCAGAAGGCAATGACGTCTCCGCAGATGTCTGAGAAACAGTACCAGAAGAAGTTCTCAACCCTGCAGCAGATAAGGACGATTACGATTGCGGCGTACGACACCCTCTGGATTATGCTCTGCAGGGCGTACCTGTTGATCCTGTTTGTGAGCTGGAAGGTGTCTGAGCTGTACAGGCCGGCGTTCTTTGTGACCATGGCGATGCCGATAAGGATCATGAGCTGCCTGGAAGTGCCCTCAAGGCACAGACAGGCAATGAGCACGAACACCACGGCCGCTATTGTGGTAATGAACAGCACAAACTGGAACTGTGAGCGCATGCGCTTCTTCTCCAGCTCATCATAGTCATACTGCGAATAGCGCAGCATGAGTCCGTCAAAGACGCCGAAGTTTATGATGCACACGAAGCTTAAGTACGTGATGTACAGCTGCCAGTGCGCGAACTGCTCCTCCGGAATGAACCTGGGCAGGATGAAGTTCATGAGAAGGCTTACGCAAAGGTATATGACCTGCGCCATGACGGATATCATGACGTTGGACGCAATTTTCCTGTACGTTAAGCTCTTCATCCCCGCTCTCCGTCCGGCCGGAAGGCCGGGCCATCACACCAAACTCCGTCCGTATAATAGCACAATGCATAAAGAATAGTCAACAATATGCCCCTCTCCTTCCACTGCCGTTCATATTCTGCCCGGCTTACGCCATATCACGCGCCCTTTCGCCCGTGAAACGCGCATATATGCCCCTGTGGCCTGTTCTGCGTTCATGCGGGAATATGTCCCTTCCACGTAAGGCCCCGGGGCTTCCGGCCACTGTGCGGCGCATGCGGGCCCTGCAGTCCGGGGTGTTGTGCATTATGCACAGGATAATATGTGCAGAATGCACAGACAAGTGTCGGAATTTTGAGTGGAAAGCGGCACGCGCATGCGTATGCGCGGGCGCGCAGACAATATAAAAAAGGTTGACAAACATAAGTGCTTTAAACTAAAATGAAGGGAAGTGCGAATCGAGAGAGAGATTCATGCGCAAGTATGCCGCAAAGGGGCCCTTTCAAGGGCTTCGGGCGGATGCAGAGCGCATTGTGAGGAAAGACAATGAAACTTAAAGGCGCCGACATACTTATCAATTGCCTTCTGGAGCAGGGCGTGGACACCATATTCGGATATCCCGGCGGAGCTGTGCTGGACATTTATGACGCCCTGTACAGAAGCGGGAAAATAAACCATGTGCTCACGGCCCATGAGCAGGGCGCAGCGCATGCTGCAGACGGATATGCAAGGGTCACGGGCAAGACCGGCGTATGCTTTGCCACATCCGGCCCCGGCGCAACCAATCTGGTAACTGGAATAGCAACGGCTTACATGGACTCCATTCCCATTGTGGCCGTAACGGGCAACGTAGGCATAAACTTCCTCGGCAGGGACTCTTTCCAGGAAGTGGACACGACCGGCATAACCATTCCCATCACCAAGCATAATTTCATCATAAAGGACGTAAAGGACCTGGCTCCCGCCATCCGCCGCGCCTTCCATATAGCCAACACCGGCCGCAAGGGCCCGGTGCTTATAGACATCCTCAAGAACGTCCAGACGGACATGTGCGAATACACGCCCGTAACGCCCGTATATCCAGAACCCAATCCGGTGACTGAGGCGCAGGTTTCAAGGGCTGTGAACGCCATAAACGAGAGCAAAAGGCCCATTATAATGGCCGGCGGCGGATGCGTCTCCTCCGGAGCTTCAAAGCGTGTTTTGGAGCTTGCCAGAAAGATAAACGCGCCGGTATCCTATACGCTCATGGCCAAGGGCGTCGTCCCGGATGAAGACCCCCTCTGCTTAGGGCTCATCGGCATGCACGGAACGGTTGCCTCCGCCCATGCCCTTATGGATGCAGACTTGATTATTGCCCTGGGCTCCAGGTTCTCGGACAGGGTGGCCCTCAACAGGGACAAGTTCGCTGAGGGCAAGACGGTCATCCACGTGGACATAGACAACGCAGAGCTGGACAAGAACGTAACATCGGACATTCATGTCATGGCGGACATAAACGAGACGCTCAAGACCCTCATCCCCCTTGTTGAGGCCAATGACAGAAAGGCCTGGATAAAGAAGGTTGCAGGATATGTTGAGACGTCCGGCACTTTAATGGATTACTCCATCCGCGCCTGCAGGATACTGCAGGCCGCCAAAAGAATCGCACCGGAGGATGCAAATCTCATTGCGGACGTAGGCCAGCACCAGATGTGGGCCGCACAGTTCTACCCCCTTGAGGAGCCCCGCAAGTTCTGCACATCCGGAGGCTTAGGGACCATGGGATACAGCATGGGCGCAGGCATCGGCGCTGCCTTCGGCTCCGGAAAAATGTCTGTTGTGGTCATAGGGGACGGATGCTTCGGAATGAACATGAACGAGCTCATGACGGCCGCGACGCAGGGCGTGCCTATGGTTGTCCTTCTCATGGACAACGGAGTGCTCGGAATGGTGCGCCAGTGGCAGAAGATATTCTATGAGAACCGTTTCTCACAGACAACCATAACACGCGAAAAAGCTGATTACGTGGCCATTGCGGAAGGGATGGGCGCAAAGGGCATGAAGCTGGGCCTTAATGACGACATAGACGCCGTACTGAAGGAAGCATTCGCATACGCGCAGGACAGCTGCACGCCGGTGCTCGTGGACTGCGAGATATCGCCGGATGACAACGTGCTTCCCATGATAAAGCCCGGCATGACATATGACACCCAGATAACGAGCATGGATAACTGATACGGAGGATTGAGGCATGGCAGATACGAAACAGTATACAATAGGCGCCCTTGTTTCCAACAAGGCCGGCGTGCTCACCCGCATATGCGGGCTCTTTGCCCGCAGGGGGTACAACATAGACTCCCTCTGCGTATGCGCCACAGAGGATCCCGCAATCTCCCGTATGACAATAATCCTCAACGGAGACCGCTACTCCCTGTACCAGATGATAAAGCAGATGGACAAGCTGGATGACGTATACAAGATAGGCTGCGCCAACGAGCTGGACTGCGTGTACAGGGACCTCATGCTTGTGAAGGTTAATGCCCCTTCAGAGCGCCGCTCCGAGATAATGCAGGTTGCGGACGTGTACAAGGCAAAGGTCGTGGACCTCTCCCTGGACACCATGATCCTTGAGATTACCGGAGACCCCGAGAAGCTGGACGCCTTCATGAA
>JAJPYR010000042.1:0-16746 GCA_021204825.1 Clostridia bacterium
TGTAATACTGCAGCCACAGTCCGGAGTTGCCTTCCACTTCGCCCCACTCAAGAGCGAGGTCAGGGTTGAAGCTTGATCCGAGAAGTGTCTGTGAGCTTACATTGTAGTTATAGCCTTCCGCGGATGTTCCGGAGAATCCGTTGACTCCTTCGTGCTGGGAAATCACGGGGTTGTTCACGTAATTCAGGTTATCTGTCTGTGAGCCGCCGTGTATTACGGCGCCCACTGCCTCATTGACTGAAAGCTGAGCTACCAGGCTGGTCCAGTAATCGTTGTCAATGTCCATGTAGTTTGCGCGGCCGGTTGTCTCGTTTATAGCATTGAGCTGCTCAATGTTAAACTCATACCCGAGGTCAATGCCGTCCACATTCTGTACAGGATCTGTATCGGATGTGTCTGTGATGGTATATGTCTGTCCTCTGAGCTCTGCTACCCAGTCTGATGTGTTAGAGCTCTTTGCAAGGGATATGGCACCTGTTGTATATGTGCCATTGTTGTAATACCCCTCATTGTAGTTGATGGGGAATGTTCCGGCCCAGTCTGAACGGGAGAGATACTTTACGGATCCGCTGATCCAGCTGTTCATGTCTGAATAGTCTTCAACAGCGTTGCTGATTGTTGTGCCGTTGTCTGTTGCGAATGTTGTTGTATCGGGAGTGGTTTCGGTTCCTTCACCATATTTCCATGTGCCGACTGTTGTGCCTGTATAGTCTGAAAGCTTTGTGCTGTCCACTTCCTTAATGACATTCTGTACCGCTTCATGTGAGCCATTGGCTGCTGTAAAGTAGTAATCGCCATAGTCCAGGATGTATCCGCCGTTATTATTATTGGCTGTTGTATAATCATAGCTTGCGA
The DNA here is from genome assembly GCA_021204825.1 of Clostridia bacterium. GTDB lineage: Bacteria > Bacillota > Clostridia > Christensenellales > Borkfalkiaceae > Coproplasma. Next base: position 856 of record JAJPYR010000042.1, read on the forward strand.
GATACTTTGTAGCTACAGAGATTTCTATTGTCTTGGAGCTGTTTGCGGGAACAGTTACCTTCTGTGAGTTGAGGAACATGATGGCAGACTTCTCTACCGCATTGGTCTGGTCATATTGTGTGTAAGGCTGGGACACATAGAGCTCTGCAAGGAAGTATCCTGCTTCACTGCTGTTGTTTGTAACCTTAACCTTCACGGTTGTGTAGCCGTCCGGATCAATTGAGCCGTTTTCAAGCATATCAACCTTAACGCCGTTGGTGAAGCCGTCTGAATTATAAGAGGTATCAACTTCCTGTGTGTAATCAAGATAAGACTGGCCGTATCCGAAAGGATATACAACCTCGTCATCATAGCTCCATGCTTTGCCGGTTGTGGATCCTGCTTTGTCGTTTGCATTCGTTCCGGAAGCATCCATTATGGAATCATAATATCTGGTCTCGTAGTACTTGTAGCCCACATAGATTCCTTCTGCCTCTACGATGTACTGGCCGCCGCTGTATGAAGGATTGCCTGTAGCATCATTTGCGGAGAATGAGCTTAACGGCGGCTGGTTGGAAATCTCTGCGCCCTCGCCCCATCTGGAATCCCAGCCGTTTGTGCTGTTGGCGTTTACAAGCGTGTAGTCGCTGTAGTAGTCACCGCCGAAGTTCTGCATTGAAGGCAGAGACTCATTGTTTACGACATAGGTGTCTGTAAGAGCGCCTGTCGAGTTGGCTGTGCCGTCAAGAACGTTCACGACGCCGGTGAGCTGATAGTCGTTGGGAACGCCGATGTATGCGATGGCGTCTGCCTCGTAATCCCCGCTGGTTGTGATGCTGCTGATCATCATGTCGTTGCTTGTGTTGAGAAGCACAACGACCTTGCTGCACAGGTCCTTTGCCGTCTTGATGACAGCAAGCTCACTGTCAGAAAGCTCCAGAGCGTCCTTTGTGGTTCCCTCATATGTAATGGTCTTCCCGTCTGAGCTTAAAACCGCTTTTGCAGATGAAGGAAGATAACCATCACTGTTTGAATCCAGATTAGCCTGGGACAGAGGCAGGTATGTGTTGGACTCGCCGCCGGCCCTTGCGATGGTTACGATGCCGACGGTTTCATCTTTCGTTATGCCCAAATCGCTTGTGGAGTTCACGGTGATGGAACTGTCCTTTGCTTTGGCAGCCTTGATGATGTCGTCAACGCTGAGCTCATTGTTGTTGAAGGTGGTCATGTCGCCTACAGTTGTCTGGGGCCCTATGTCATAAACCCAGTCAAGTGAGGTGAAGTAAGTATGATCAACTTCTTCCTGATGCCTGTTCATGGCTGCGTTGTAAACCGTCTGCAGCGTTTCGTTTACAGTAAAACCTGCATCTTCAAATGCATCATAGACACTTGTCACAGCATCGCTGTTTCCGCCGTTCAGGTCATCTGATGCTTCGTATGTGCCATATGAAGCCAGCCCGAAGAAAGCAAGCTTTGTCCCTTCTTTAATAGGAAGAGCACTATTGTCATTCTTCATGACTACTGTCCCTTCCTGTCCTTCTTTGATGGATATATCCTTGGCGGCCTGCATCATCTCAGCTGCCGTACTATATGTGGACTTATATTCTGTTTCAGCAACGCCGCTATCATCTACAACATAGCTTGAAGTTCCGAGCATGTCATCCACGGAACCTCTCCAGGAATCGGCAAGCGCATAGCCTGTAACAGACAGGGCCATGATGGCAGCCATTACGGCAGTTACTCCTCTGAGAGGAGACAACCATTTGCCAAATTTCATCTTTTAACCTCCTTACTTATTGAAAAATGAAATCTGTGGGTTCCTCGCCTGCCTTACCCCCTTGCAGGCGGCTCTAATGCATCCGCAGCCCTGTGGATTTCATATGACTTTTGTCACAGCGGCCAGCCTGGAAACAGACACAGGCGATGCGGTTTTCCAACAAGCATAAGAGAGGCAAATCATTCAGCTTATGCGGTTTTTTTGTTTTTTAAAGTACCCCGGCCCTTATGCAGAAGGCTTTAAAGGCTGTATGCATGGGCTACTTTAGTAGCGCATGCCAAAGGGGTACCCCTTTGGAAAACTGTACTGTTGTGCCGGTTCCTTCCCCGGGCAATTTTCCCCGGCGGCAGGCCCTGCTTTATGCGCCATATTTCAAAACGTCCACAAGGACCGGCGGCTTTTAAAGCACGGCTAATATAATTTAGGTTAGGGAAAAGCGTCAATTTTTGCTCATTTGCTGCTCGTTTCAAATAGTCATATGCTCATTACCTGTTTATTTTGCTCATTGGCTGTTCATTTAGAGCCAAAATTACATTTTTAGTCAGAAAATAACACAAAATCCGCTCATTGCAAAACATCCGCACAGAATGCCGGCAGCAGCCCCCGGCCGGAGCCGGACCCCATACCTATTACTATAATGCGCATATGCGCACACGGGCGCATTATCTGATACGTGCGTGCGCAGGCAGAATGCCGGACCCGGACGGCTTGCCTTGCGGAAGCCATATGCCCGCAGGCGGAAACGGGCTGCAATAAGAGATCCCTCTATGCAGAAACAGGATTTCTGCGGCATGGAAGGGTCTGTGCGTAAAAAGGCCCGTGTCCGGAGGCACGGGCCTTTTACTTCACACATGGTCAGGTGATTACTTGCGGGGGTTCTTGATGTTGGCCTGGGCTGCAGCGAGGCGTGCGATGGGCACACGGTAAGGTGAGCAGCTGACGTAGTCGAGGCCGATGTTGTGGCAGAACTCGATGGATGAAGGGTCGCCTCCGTGCTCTCCGCAGATTCCGCACTTGAGGTTGGGACGGGACTTCTTGCCGAGATCTACGGCCATCTTCATGAGGCGTCCTACGCCTACGGTGTCAAGGCGTGCGAACGGATCCTGCTCGTAGATCTTGTTGTCATAGTAGGACTTCAGGAACTTGCCGGCATCGTCACGGGAGAATCCGAATGTCATCTGGGTGAGGTCGTTGGTGCCGAAGCAGAAGAACTCAGCCTCTTTTGCAAGGTCATCAGCTGTGATGGCGGCTCTGGGAATCTCAATCATGGTGCCGACTTCGTACTTGAGGTCTGTGCCGGATGCTGCGATGAGGGCGTCTGCCGTGGCGGTTATGGTCTTCTTGACGAATGCAAGCTCCTTCTCCTCGCCTGCTAAGGGAACCTCTATCTCAGGAACAACGTTCCAGTCCGGATGACGCGCCTGGACTGCAAGGGCGGCCTTTATGACGGCGTTGGTCTGCATAACGGCGATTTCCGGATATGTCACAGCAAGGCGGCATCCGCGGTGTCCCATCATGGGGTTGAACTCGTGGAGTCCCGCTATTATCTGGCGGATCTGGTATACGGTCTTGCCCTGGGCGCGGGCTAAAAGGGCGATGCCTTCCTCATCTGTGGGCACGAACTCATGAAGAGGGGGATCGAGGTATCTGATGCATACGGGCTGGCCGTTCATGGACTCCATAAGGGCCTCGAAGTCTGCCTGCTGCATGGGCTCTATCTTGGCGAGGGCAATCTCGCGCTCCTCACGTGTATCGGAGCATATCATCTCTCTGAAGGCGCCGATTCTGTCGGGATTGAAGAACATGTGCTCTGTTCTGCAGAGGCCTATGCCCTTTGCTCCGAATGCAGCCGCCTGCTTTGCGTCTCTCGGAGTGTCGGCGTTGGTTCTTACGTCCATTGCTGCGTACTTGTCGGCCATGGCCATAACTCTGCCGAAGTATCCGGAAGAGGGGTCTGCGGGAACGGTGGGGATTATGGTGTCATAGATCTTTCCGGTGGAGCCGTCCAGGGAGATGGGGTCTCCTTCATGGAACATCTTGCCGGAGAGCTCGAAGCACTTGTTCTCCTCATCCATCTTGATTTCGCTGCATCCGGAAACGCAGCATGTTCCCATTCCGCGTGCAACAACTGCCGCATGGGATGTCTGTCCGCCGCGGACGGTGAGGATGCCCTGCGCCCACTTCATGCCCTCGATGTCCTCAGGGGATGTCTCAAGGCGCACAAGGACTACCTTCTTCTTTGCCTTTCCGGCCTTGGCTGCGTCTTCTGCGGTGAAGACTATGGTGCCGGCTGCAGCTCCGGGGGAGGCTGCGATGGCCTTGCCGACCACGTTGTTCTTGTCTGCCTTGGCAAGCTCATCCGTGTCGAATGTGGGATGGAGAAGCATGTCAAGGGACTTTGCATCTATCTGCATCAGAGCTTCCTGCTCTGTGATCTTTCCTTCATCCAAAAGGTCGCAGGCAATCTTTATTGCGGCCTGCGCCGTTCTCTTTCCGTTACGGGTCTGCAGCATGTAGAGCTTGCCGTTCTCAATGGTGAACTCCATATCCTGCATGTCACGGTAATGGTCCTCAAGGATCTTAGTGACATCCTTGAACTGCTCGTATGCGCCTTCAAGGCCGGGGGTCTGAGCCATCTCTGCAATGGGCCTGGGGGTCCTTACGCCGGCAACAACGTCCTCGCCCTGTGCATTTACGAGGAACTCGCCCATGAGCCCCTTCTCGCCTGTTGAAGGGCTGCGCGTGAAGGCAACGCCTGTGCCGCAGCAGTCTCCCATGTTGCCGAATGCCATCATCTGAACGTTTACGGCTGTGCCCCAGGAATAAGGGATGTCATGGTCCATTCTGTATACGTTGGCACGGGGGTTGTCCCATGAACGGAACACGGCCTTGATTGCCTCAAAGAGCTGCTCCTGGGGATCATCCGGGAAGTCCTTGCCAATCTGGTTTCTGTACTCTGCCTTGAACTGGCGTGCAAGTGTCTTGAAATCATCTGCGGTAAGATCCAGGTCTGACGTGATGCCCTTTGCATCCTTCATCTGGTCGATGAGGTCATTGAAGTACTTCTTACCGACTTCCATGACAACGTCCGAGAACATCTGTATGAACCTTCTGTAGCAGTCCCATGCCCAGCGGGGATTGTTGGACTTTGCGGCCATGGTCTCCACAACGTCTTCGTTGAGGCCGAGGTTTAAAATGGTGTCCATCATGCCGGGCATCGATGCCCTTGCGCCTGACCTTACGGATACAAGCAGGGGGTTCTCCTTGTCTCCGAACTTCTTTCCGACAACCTTCTCCATCTTCTTGATGTACTGAAGGATTTCCTTCTCAATCTCGGGGTTGATTACTTTGCCGTCTTCATAATACTGCGTGCAGGCCTCTGTCGTGATGGTGAATCCCTGGGGAACGGGGAGGCCGATGTTGGTCATCTCTGCGAGGTTGGCTCCCTTGCCGCCCAAAAGAGCTCTCATAGACGCATCGCCTTCAGAAAAGAGGTAACAATACTTCTTAGCCATGTGTGATTTTTTCCTCCGTCTAATTAGATAGCTTCATATCTATACCACATAATAATATGATTCCCGTATTTTAGCAACTAATTGAGCGGTCTAATTGCAAAAAAAAGGCCTCAATGCCATATTCTCACATAAAACTTGCGAAATTTTCATCAACATACCAGACTCTATCTGTCCACCATTTCACGATCCAAAGGCTATTGTACAGCGTACTTGCTGTTTTTGGCACACTCTTCTGTCTTTCACTCCACTCCGCAAAAGTTAAAAATAAAGTTAAAATAAATCGTAAAAACAGTTGCAAAACTGATTTGCTTGTCTTATAATAAAGTTAGAAAGTAAGAAAATCTTACTTTATGATTTATCAGGAGGAAGAACTATGCTTGCAGAATTACGTCAGAAGTCACAAGTAACCATTCCAAAAGCGTTAATTATTAAGTTAGGATTGTCACAGGGGGATCAGTTCGAAATATATGAAAAAGATGGAGTAATTTGCCTTATGCCTGTAGTTGTTTATCCCAAGCAGTATATTGATAAGTTGCTTAATGAAGTAAGTGAAATAAAAGCTAAAGTAGCTTCCGGAGAGCAGCCTGTATTTGACTCTGTTAATGCCATGTTTGATGCTTTGGAGACGGAGTGATGACATATGAAATAACCTACTCGGCCAGCTTTAAAAAGCATTTTAAAGATTTAACCGAAAATGAAAAAAACCAGGTAAAAAACAAGGTTGAAATTCTTGCCCAAAATCCTTATCACCCGTCACTGCGTACAAAACGAATTCAAGGAACTGACAATCTCTTTGAATGCAGTATCAATATGGACATAAGAATTATTTGGTACTATGAAAATGACCGGTTGATTATGCTTATTGATATAGGACACCACGACATACTGAAACAATATTGACTTTGCGACACAGTGTGGACCACCCTTCGCGATTGTAACTGTCTGCTATGCTCATTTTTTAGCGTATATACCTAAAAAGCCCGGACCATGCGCCCGGGCCTTTCTGTTATTAGTTGTATTGGGATTATGCGCGTTACAGGAGCCGGATATACTCATCCAGGCTCTTTATCTCCATGCCCATTTTGTATGAAGCATAGCGGCGGATGAGCTTCAAGGCACGCTTTCTGGCGTCATCATTTATGCGGGACTCGTCACAAGACCTGCCGTCCAGGGAACGGAGCAGGTTGTATGTGGAGCCGGATGTGCCTATGCCGTCCCCGCAGTCATAGCAGGTGAAGGCACCGGTGTCCATGTCTATGCGCAGTTTGTCCGCGTCCACAAGGGGCTTGCCGCATACCTCGCACCTGTCCGGAAGGAGCCCGTACCCTGCATCCCGGAGGGTGTCCATCATGTACATTATGACAGCCGTCTCATCACCCTGGCACAAGGCCGTGAGGGTCTTCACGCACCTTAGAAGCATCTCGGTGCAGTCTGCCCCCTCATATGTGAGGTTGCCGGCCACTTCAAGGACCACGCAGCCTGCGTAATACTTCACTATGTCCTGCCGGAGGTCATAGAAGCTCTCACATTCGGAGCAGTTGGTTACGGTATACCTGCCCCCTTTCTGCACCAGCGAATACTGGGCAAAGCAAAAGGGCTGAGCCGCATACTTAAGCTTGGCGCCAGCCTTTCTTACTCCCTTTATTCCCGCTGTAATCTTGCCCTCTGTGGCTGTAAGCAAAGTGAGGATTCTGTCATTCTCACCGTAATCCGCAGCCCTGAGCACAAGCGCTTCCGTGATTATGTCCATACTGTCCCGCAGGCGCCGTGAAGCGCGCCGCCTCTGTCTGCAGGCCCTGCCCATGCAGGGGCAGAAATCCCGTTATGTGCATATATACTGCGGCCGGTTTTTCCGTCCGGAAGACTGTCTGGCCGGCGGCAGGAAGCCGTCCTGGGCGGCGGCTGCTCTATGATATGATGTCCTTTACAAGGCCGGGGCGGCTGCGCCAGTTCTCTTCCACACGGACGTAGACGGTCAAAAAGACCTTCCTGCCGAGATACTTCTCCATGTCCTTGCGGGCAAAGGATGAGATCTCCTTGAGCGTTTTGCCCTCCTTGCCGATGATGATGGCCTTGTGGTTCTTCTTCTCGCAGATGATGTCCAGGTTGATGTCATACACGTCATTGTCCTGGAGCTCGAACTTGTTGATCACCACACCTATGCCGTGGGGGACCTCTTCGTTGAGCTTTAAAAGAAGCTTCTCGCGCATGATTTCAGATATCATGAACCGGTCTCCCTTGTCCGAGACGATGTCATCCTCTATGACCTTCTCCCCTTCAGGCATCTTTGATGCAAGATAGCGCTCCAGCTTGGCTGTGTTGGTATGGGTGCGGGCCGAGACGGGGAAGACATCACACTCTATGCCGGCCTCGGATATCTTCACAACGTCATCCGCTATGCGCTCCTTTGGCATTATGTCTATCTTGGTGTACGCAATGGCCGCGGGAGTCTTTCCGCAGACATACTTCTTCATAAGGCGTATGTCATCCTCGGATATCCCCTCATGCCCGTCCACGACATACAGAATGAAGTCCACGTCCTTTGCCGTGTCCTCCGTGGACTTCTTCATGACCTCTCCGAGGTACGTCATGGTTTTGTATATGCCGGGCGTGTCCACGAAAACCAGCTGGTAATCCGCTTTCGTGAGCACACCCATAATGGTGGTCCTTGTAGTCTGGGGCTTGGGTGACGTGATGGCCACCTTCTCCCCTACAAGCACGTTCACAAGCGTGCTTTTGCCGGCATTTGCCTTGCCTATCAATCCTATGAAACCGCTTCTCACTGTATGCAGCAAATCCTTCTTATTATGTCCATCCCTTGTGCATTATGCACAAAGAGTTTATGTCCTGTTATATGCCCTTCCCTGTGGCCTTCATGTGCCCCTCCGCGCTCCGTAAAACATCCGTATGGACTTCCCCGTAAGACCGGCAGAATGCGCCATATGGCGCAATACAGCGCACATATGCAGCCTTTCTGCAGGCCCTGCCTGCAGGCAGAAACGGCCGCTGCGTGCGCAGTACGGGCCACCTGCACGAAGCCTTCAGTCCCTTGTGAGGCCTATTCTGGCCAGCACCTGCTCCTCCAGGGCGCGCATCTGGGCCTTGTCCTCATCCGTCATGTGGTCATAGCCCAAAAGGTGCAGGACGCCGTGGGTCACGAGGTAATTGAGCTCGCGCTCGTATGAGTGGCCGTACTCTTCGGCCTGCTCCTCACAGCGCTTCCTGCAGACGGCTATGGAGCCGATTATTATGCTTCCGTCCTCGTCCAGGTCATACGGGCAGTCCCTGGCCTTAAGCTCTTTCCCGCGGATGTTGTCAAAAGAGGGGAAGCTCAAAACGTCCGTAACGGAGTCCACAGACCTCGCCTCTCTGTTCAGCTGGCGGATGTACTCCTCGTCCGTAAGCAGGACGTCACAGCACATTGGGTCTCCCTTCGCTATGCCTTCAAAGGCTCCTGCAAGGGAGGAAAAGTCATAATCATCGCAGTATATTTTAAGCATATATGCCGTCCGTCTGTCAAAACAGCCCTTTATAGGACCAGATTCTCATATATCCGGCCTCTTTTCACAGTATGGCCAGATATATGTGCAAATTATACATCATGCAAAGACCTCTGTACGGCCCCATGAGAGCCGTATGCAAGTCTCTGCGCCCATTAACAGCCGGAGCCCTGCAAGGCCTGAATGAGCCCCGGGCTGCAGCCCGGAACGGACTGCCGGCCGGTCCTGTGCCCGGCTGCGGCAGCAGCATTACTGCTCCTTGCTGGTGCTGTAGTTGAATTTGGGAGGGTATGCCACGCGCTTGTGGTATACGCCGGTGAGCTCAATGACTATGGCCTTCTGGATCTCGGTGAGGTCATGCATGGTGAGGTCGCACTCCATGAACTGCTCAAGGGTGAGCCTCTCCTGGATAAGCTTGGTCACAAGGGCCTCTACGTTCTCTTCCGAGCGGTCCTTGAGGGACCTGGAGGCTGCCTCGCAGGCGTCTGAGATCATTATGATGGCCGCTATCTTGGTCTGGGGCTTGGGCCCTTTGTATGAGAAGTCCTGTATGTTGACCTGCCCGCTGGAAAGGCGCAGGGCACGTGCGTAGAAATACATGATGGGCATCGTGCCGTGATGCTGGATGGCAACATCCACGAACAGGTCCGGCAGATGGTTCTTGTGTATGAACTCCGCTCCCTTTGTGGTATGGCTGCGGATTATGTCCGCGGACACTTCCGGATCGTACTGGTACTGGTCATGCAGGTTCTGACCCTTCTGGTTCTCGGAGAACATCATGGGGTTGAAGAGCTTGCCCATGTCATGGTAGTATGCCGCGGCCCTGGTAAGCTCCGGGTCTTCATGGACAACCCTTGCGCATGCGGCTGCAAGCTGTGCCACCACAACGCTGTGGTTGAACGTTCCGGGGGCCTGGTCCCTGAGGCGCTTGATAAGCGGCGCATTCTCGGACGTGAGCTCACGGAGCCTGAAGGAGGTAAGCTCCTTGAAGAGGACCTCGAATATGGGCTCGAAGAACATGAACAGCAGGACGGAGATTATGCATCCAAGGGCGCTGAAGATTATGACGTCTATGACGCCTGTGGCCGTTGCGACATCCCCGCTGGGGAGGTCCATTACGAGGTTGATGACCAGAATGGGCACAAGCATGATGAAAGCCACTAGAAGGCTTGTCACCCTGGTCTTCATTTTCTTGATTATGAAGATGGATATCATGCCGCCGCAGAAGACACAGAGGAAGTTTGCGAAGCTCTCTATCTGCGTCATGCCGTACGCGGACATGTCATTGTTGTAAAGGAACCGGGAGAACACAAACAAGAGGACTGCGTATATGGTGTTGAGGAAAATTGCGTCCTTGTTCTTTTTGAACATCCCTATGATGAGCGCGAAGAGCACCATGGGCCTTGCCCAGATGCTGAGGTACCTTCCGAGCACGAAGTCCAGCACGAAGCATATCGCGAACAGCAGGTACAGTTCCAGCAGGCTGGACTTGCTGGTTATCATGGACCGGTCTTCAAACACGAAGTACACGTAGCATATTATGGACAGCAGGAACATGGCCACAATCGTGGTTATGAGCCCTATGAGGTTGTCCTTGAAATACTGCCTTGTGGCGCCTCCCTGGTCCATGAGGATCATGAGGAGCATCAGTCCTATAATGACTATCGTGAAGAGAATTAGAAGAACTATGCTCTGGGAGACGTTCCTTCTGTTGAGCTCGCCGTTGAAGATCTTCTCCGTCTGGGCAAGATCGGACACTACCGGCTGTCCGGTGTCTTTCATATTAGGCTGTGACCCGTTACTGTTCCTTGCCATCCGTGCCCTCCTTTAAAGTCTCCTCAGCGCCCTGCGGCACTCCTGCGGCCTCCGCAGCCGCTCCTTTCCTGTCCTTTGCGGCGTACATCTGCTCTTCTTCCTGCTCATACGCCTTGACTATTCTCATTACCATGGGATTGCGGACCACATCGCTGTCCGTAAGATACACACAGGACACACCCTCTGTCCCTTCCAGCAGCTTAGCCGCATGGATGAGCCCGCTCCGTCTTCCGTCCGGCAGGTCTATCTGCGTAATGTCGCCGGTGACCACCATCCTGCTTCCGTCCCCTAAGCGGGTGAGGAACATCTTCATCTGCTCCCTTGTGGAGTTCTGCGCCTCGTCCAGAATGATGAAAGCATTTGACAGGGTCCTGCCTCTCATATATGCCAGCGGCGCTATCTCTATCGCGCCCCTCTCCACATACTTGGCATAGGAGTCGAGGCCAAGCATCTCATACAGGGCGTCATACAGTGGCCTCAAGTACGGATCCACCTTCTCCTGCAGGTCCCCCGGCAAAAAGCCCAGCTTCTCCCCTGCCTCCACGGCAGGCCTTGTGAGAATGATCTTCTCCACCCTGTGCTGCTTGAGCTCCTGCACCGCAAGGCACACCGCAAGATACGTCTTGCCTGTGCCCGCCGGGCCAATCCCGAAAGTTACGTCCGACTTTTTGATGCAGTCCACGTACCTCTTCTGGCCCATTGTCTTGCATTTGACCGGCTTGCCCTTTGCCGTAACGGCAATGGTTCCGGACGAGAGCTTCAGTATGTCCCCGGCCCTGCCCTCATGGGCAAGCTCCAGAAGATATTCCACCCTTCCCTTGTCCGGGCTCTCTCCCTGTTCCGCAAGCCTTAACAGGTTCTCAACCACAGTAGCCGCCAGGGCCGCATACTCTTCCTTGCCGGTAATGACCACAGTGGTGCCTTCAAGGCGTATGTTCACGCCTGTCTCATGCACAATGATATTAAGATTTTCATCGAAAGTCCCCAGAACCTTCTGCAAGAGGTCCACATGCCCTGTCTGAACTTTCCTTACCGTAACATCCGTCTTCGCAGCCAATCCAGCACCTTATCTTTCCCGGGAACCCATACACACCCGCGCGCGCATACTTTCCCAATGTATCATACAAATATTAATATAGTGCCATTATAGCACCCCTTATCCGAAAATGCAAAACCTTTATATACACAACCCGTCTTTATTTCATTGCACCCTCTCCAACGCTTCCGGCAAAGAAGATGCCCTCAGCAACCCCCACAGTGAGCCATCCGGCGCAGCTTAGAAACTGTTGTTCATACTTTTCTCCAATTACCGCACGGATTTTACTGTGTGCCACGGATCAATTGGGTCTGTTGCCAAACATATGTTTGTACTCGGCTGCATTCCGTCCGGACGACAAGTGACCTTGCTCCGGGGCAAAATGAAAGGGAACCGCCTGGGCTCCCTTCTGTTCTGCTGTTTGTATGGCTGTCCGTCTGTCCGTCTGTCCGTCTGTCCGTGTGGACATCCTGCACTGCTCCTGCTCTAGCCGGCGGATGAAATCCGCTGGATGGCATCCCTGAGCTCCATATCACCTTTTGTTGCAACCCAGGGGGTTGAGATGGTGTTGCAGCCGTCTGCGGCGGTTATGCCGACGTCATGGATGCAGGTGTGGTTATCATCCGGCCAGAAGATTTTGGCAACGGTGAGCTTGAGGGCTTCGCCTGTCATGCTGTTCACGAAGGTGGACTGCATTATCCCCTTGCCGTATGTGCGGCAGTTTTTGGTGCTGCCTGTGAAGGACAGGTAATTATCCCCGTAATCTGACAGGTATATATGGCTGTAATCCGTCAAACCATATGACAACAATATGCCCATGAGGGCCTCTGAAGCGCTGGCCGTTCCTGTGTTTGCGAGGATGTAGATGTCCGTGCCTTCCGGCAGGGTATACGTGTTGCTTCTGCCTATGGCGTAGCTCCTTACGGAGCCGTCCTTGTACTCCGCCGTCATGGCAAGGGAGCCTGCTGTCTCCGGCACGAAGCAGCCCGCTATTTTTTCCATGGTGCTCACGGAGCCGCCGCCGTCACTTCTGAGGTCCAGTATGAGGGATGTGCATCCAAGGTCCGTAAACTCGCCGATAAGGATGTCCATCTCCTGGTCTGCAGTGCCGTAGAACTGCTGGAGCTGGATGTAGGCGTATCCTTCCGGCAGATCTTCCATGCCTCCCGTCTCTGTGTCCTCTGCAAGATACAGGTAGCCGTCCTTCTCGCCGCTCTCAAAGGAGTAAGTGGCATCGCGCGTATACATTATTGTATAAGAGGCCTGGTAGTTCTCGCGGGAAACGGAGAACGAGGTTCCGTCTGTGGATGTAAGGGTGAATTCCGCGCCGGTGTCCTGTGAGCTTATGAAAGATGAGAAGTCCGTGGCCTGCGTGAACTCGGTTGTCCTGCCGCCGGCTGTGCCGGAGCAGATGACAACGCCTGCACGGATGCCGGCGTAGTACGCAGGGGAGTTTCCCACAACGGATACGATGAGGCAGCCTGTGTCTCCGTATGCGTCATCCGTCACGTACTGGTATGTGACCCCTATGCCGCTCTTGCTGCCGGCGTTTTCTGCCAGGAGCGCTGAGTACTCATCCGCGGAGTAGTACTCGGAGTAGTCGTCCAGCATGGCCGCCAGGGCGTACGCGGAGTTTTCGGAGACGGATGTGTCATAGTCTCCGTAGTAATACTGTTCTATAAGATTGAGAGCCCACTTGTAGGAGCGGAACTGGGCGTTGCCCCAGTAAAGGCCGCCGAACCATCCGCCACAGAAAACAGCTGCCACGATAACGAGGCAGCTTATGATGATTATTACTCTCTTCAGTGTTTTTCTGGACTTAGGTTCCTTGCCGCCAGGCTCCCCTTCTTCCGGAAGTCCGGGCGCGGGCTCTGCAGTGTTGTCAGTTTTCTGTTCCATATCCGGTTTCCCTTCCACGACTATACCGGAGACAGTTAAAGATTCGGGTCAGCTCCTCTCATAGAGAAGATGCAGGACCTCAAAGGTCAGAGCCATGTCAAAGTTGTGAAGATCCAGTCCTGTGGCCTTTTTGATGGAGTTAAGTCTGTACATGAGCGTGTTGCGGTGCATGAACAGCTCCTTGGAGGCTCTGGTTACGTTCATGCCGTTGTCCAGAAACGCTTTCGCCGTTCTCATGAGCTCTGCGTCCTCGAAGATAGGCATGAACTTCCGGAAACTGAAATTCTCTGTGAGCTTTGCCCTCTGTTCCTTAGTGAGATTGTTTATAATGGTGGACAGCGTTATGCTGTCCGCCGGCGCCTTGGCGCCCTTCTCTCTCTTTTCGTCAGTCATGGTGGATTCTCCGTTGGCATTACTATAACATGTCAAAATAAGATTTGCAATGTTTTTGCTGAAAGATTGTAAATTTTCAGGTCCCTGAGCCGCCTTTTTGCGCCTTTTGCCCAAATTTAAGGTCATTCTGCACAAGAAGAATTGCAATGCAAATTTTTTGATTCTGCCGCATTTCTTATGAAAGTTATGTGAAAGACCCGCATATATGAGCAGAATAAGTTTGAGTGTCTATTTTTTTCCATTGCATTCCTTGACAGTGATTTTTTTTTGTATTAGAATGTTTTTCAAGAATGGGTAATTGGCGCATATTATGCCCTCAACCCTCACAAAACACCTACTAACGAAGCTTGGAGACAACAAAAATGACAAAAGAAAGCAAAAAGGGCCAGAAGATCGGGGTACTGATTCTCTATGTCATTGTCCTTCTGGGTCTGCTGGCTGGCTTCCTCCTCCCCATGGATCTCTTTACCGGAGCGGAAACAATATCCTTCAACTCGGCTCTTTGCATGCAGATACCTGATGCGCTCAGCAAAGTTCTGGGCACACTGGGAATTTCGGTTTCATGGCTTGACGGCGTGGGCGCTCCCCTGGCCATATCCGCAGAAATGAGCCTTGGCGAGATTGCCACCATAGATTTCAATGCATGGCTCACAATCATATATGCAGTTGTAACCGTAGTTGCAGTCATCTGCATCATCCCTGCCATCGTCGGCGCTGTAACCAGGCACACAAAGCAGGAGAAGGCCGCCGCTAAGGCAGACAGCGCAGCCGCAGACGCAAAAAGCGCAGCCGATGCTGCAGCAGCCGCTGCCGGATATGTGCAGGACAGCAACAGCAACTGGAAGAATCCGTTTGGCCAGTATACAAGCAAGGACGAGGACGGCAATCCCATCCCCATGGATGAAAACGCGCAGGCTTTCGCTGCAGATGCAGACGGAAACCTTGTGATTCCGGCTCTGGAAGAAAATCCCGACGAGAAAAAAGCAGCGCTCTATAATTATGCGACTGCATACGCAGCCGCAAGGACTGCAACGGCTGCAGCAAAGACAGCGGACGCCGCTGCCGCCGAAGCTTTGGAAAACAAGAAGCAGAAGAGAGAGACAACATATCATACCGCTTTCACCCTTGAAGTGATTGCAGCAGTTGTCCTCCTTTTGATGTGCTTCTTTACTATAATGTATATGGAATACAATGACGGCGAGCCTTGTGTTCCTGTCCTCATTGCCCTCGGCGTGGTTGTCATAATCGGATTCATCCAGAGATGCATAGCAAGCGGCGGATCCGGAGTGGCGAAATTTATCCTGTTCCTGCTGGCCTTTATAGCCGTGCTTGTTGCATTCTTCAACATTTCCCTGCTGCTTGAGGAAGAAACCGCTGCAAATTTCGAGGACCTCCTTGGGAGCGCAGGCCTGGCCGTTGGTGTCACCGGTGCGGCAGGCTTTGAATATCTCGGCTACTTCCTGTTCGGCGCCGGCACAACACCCGCTCTGTTTGAAGAAGGCATTTCCGCAACAATGATGGTATTCGAGATAGGCGGAATCATCACGGCCG
Organism: Clostridia bacterium; assembly: GCA_021204825.1. Taxonomy (GTDB): domain Bacteria; phylum Bacillota; class Clostridia; order Christensenellales; family Borkfalkiaceae; genus Coproplasma. The sequence goes on from JAJPYR010000042.1 coordinate 16,321, forward strand.
TTATGGTTCTTGCAAACTGCCTGCTCGACATGCTTGGAATCTACAAGAGCACAAACAAGTTCATGCTCGTCGCAGACCAGGTAATATACCTTCTTGAGATTGTCGGCATAATCCTTATGCTTGTTCCCGCCATCATAGATGAAGAGATAGGCGTCGGCATGATGTTCATAGTCCTGATAGTGCTCGTTGTTGCATCTTACATCATCGACCTTGTAAGGCTCATTATGCGCAACAAGAAGGACAAGGCAGCCAAGGCTGTCGCTGAGGGTGAAGCTGTACCCGAAGGAAATACGGAAGCTCCTGTAGATGCATTTGGCAATTCCGCTGCACAGCCTGCAGCAGATTATGCAGCATCCGGATATCAGGCTGCTCCTGTGGATGAGAATCCGTTTGGTGATCTTCCCCTCATCCCGGCAGAGCCTGCAG
>JAJPYR010000042.1:16846-20009 GCA_021204825.1 Clostridia bacterium
GCAGCAGCTCCGGCTGTTGCCCCGGTAATTCCTGTAGTAAGCGCACCTGCTGCTCCTCAGGCACCCGCTCATCCCGTTGTACAGCCTGTTGTAAACACCAGCTACACATACAATGTACATGCCCTTTACAGCGGCCCGTCAGACAACTTCATCAAGAAGCTCAGCAATGATGAGAAGGTTGAGTTCGCCAGGGTATTCCTTGAGAGACTGGATGCTCCCCTTACAGTGATTCCTGAGTACAAGGTCGGCGGAGACAACACCAAGTTCTTCTCCAACGTAATCATCTACTACGCAAGAGTGCGTGACATGATTTCCGACGGACTTATGAACAAGCTTTACGAAGAAGCCAAAGTGATGTAACATTCACACAAAATATCTCGAAGCATTAGGTAATTGAAAGCCATCCCTTCCGGGATGGCTTTTATGATGCTCTGTTCCGCGCTCCGCCTTTCCCTCCTCTCCAGGGCCGCATACGGGACAAGCTCCCTCTCCTCCCGTTTATGAGCCGCATGCGGACAGGCCCCACTCCGGTTCCCACTGGGTCCTCCGCAACTGTGGAGAATCTTCTCCCGTTCCCGCGGTGCCTTATGCATCTGGACAGATCCCTTCACCCTCCCCCAAAGGACATTCCGCTCCTGTTGCCAGCCCCTTGCCCCGGACATGCATGGAGCCTTGCCGAAGCCACAGGAGAGACAGACAGGGGACAGGCATGCAGCCTTGTGAATGCCACAAGAGGGACAGCCCGGGCAATGAACGCATATGCGCCGGCCCCTTGCCCTGGCCTGCAGGCACTGTGACGCCACAGGGAAGGCAGAAAGGAAAATGGCTGTATATGTGCACCGGAGGGCGTTGCGGAGGGCTTTTTGGGAGCTGTAAAATTTAACAGAATTTGGGCAGGTTGAGGCATGCCGGAAGGCCATATTTTTAAGCAGTTTTCTTGACACTAAATCCATTTTGTATTAGAATAGGTTCGACAATGGGTTAATGGGCGTGCTGCGCTCTTTGGACCGGAAGACACCTAACTATACTACAAGACGCCGGGAGATAGATAAGATGGCAAAAGCAAGCAAAAAGGCTCAGAAAGTATGGGTACTGATATTCTATATCATTATTCTGCTTGGCCTGCTGGCTGGTTTCTTGATTCCAATGAACTTTGAGGCTGATGACATTACAGGATCCATGCTGCTCATGCAGATCCCGGACGCCCTCAGCAAGGTTCTGGCGTCCTGCGGCATTGAATGGGCCGCCCTGAATGGCGCAGGCTCCGCGCTTGCAATCTCATCCCCGATGAGCCTTATAATGGGCAGCACAGAGATCACTCTGGACGTAAACGCGTGGCTCACCGTCATATACGCCCTCATTACATTCCTTTCCGTCATCTGCATCATACCCGCCATCGCAGGATGCGTTACAAAGAAAGACAAGGCCATAAAGAAAAAAGAGAAAGAGGCTAAGAAAGCTGCAAAGGCCGCCAAAAAAGCCGCCAAAAAGGGCGAGGTCATTGAAGAGGCCGCTCCGGAAGTCACAGACCCGTTATATGAGGAACTTCCCGAGAAAAAGAAAGTCAAGGAGACTACCTTCCGCACGGCATTCTTCATAGACGTCTTTGCCGCCATCGTGCTGTTCATAATGAACCTTATGATTCTTGTGGACATGCAGTTCATTGGCGGGGACATATGCTTGCCCATCATCGTGGCGTTCGGCGTTGTAGTCATTGTGGGCGCCATACAGAGAATGGTGGCAAGCGGCGGATCCGGGCTTGTAAAGTTCATTCTGTTCATTCTGTCGCTGGTCGTCATATTCGTAGCGTTCTTCGACATCCGCGCAATCATTCCTTCACTTGCGGATTCCATCAACGGGTCAGTCAGCAACTCCACCGCCATCAACGCAGGCTTCTTCGGAGGCGAGGGCGCAGACGGGCTTGAGTACCTCAGCAACTTCGTGTTCTACACCGAGGGTTCCATGTCCAGCCTGTTCCCGGAATACCTCTCATCTGCCGGATGGGCCTTCACCATAGGCGCCATAATACTTGGCATAATGGTTCTTGTAAACTGCTTCCTGGACCTTCTGGGAATTTACAAGAAGACCAACAAGTTCATGCTTGTATTCAACCAGATCAGATACATCATTGAGATACTTGCCCTTATCCTCTGCATCATAATGGTTGCTGCGGACAAGGATTTGAACTACGGCCTGATGCTCATCATAGCATCCGTGCTCATTGTCATATCCTACATCATCAACATAATAAGAATCGCCCGCTACAGGAAGGCAAGGGAAGCAGAACTCATGGAGCCGGATGAGTCAGAGGAGTTTGCATACTTTGCTCCTGCCAGGACAGAGCCCGCCCAGACTGTATACATCAGCTCATTCTCTGAGCCCGCATTTGCAGCAGCATACAATAATGCCATCTATGACATCCCTCCCGTCCAGACCAACAGGACATTCTACCCTCAGCTCATCACAGTAAACCCGGAGCTCAAGGAGTCCCCTGCAGCCAAGGCAAGCAAACCTGTTCCCACACAGTTCGGAACACCCGCACAGTCTGCCACGGTGCCGGCTGCCGGCAATGCCGCTCCTCTGCCCGAGACAAACTACAAGGTCCAGACCATATACAATGGTCCTATGGACAGGTTCATCTCCAAGCTTTCCAATGATGAGAAAGTGGAGTTCGCCCGCGTATTCCTTGAAAGAGCCGAGAGGCCTCTTTCCGCAATCCACGAGTACGTTGTCGGAGGAGACAACTCCGTATTCTTCTCAGATGTCATAATGTACTACACATCCGTCCGTGACATCATCTCAGACAGCCTCATGACCAAGCTGTATGACGAAGAGATTTCCAGGCAGCAGTAATCCTGCATCCGGCCGCTAACCCCAGCCATCCCCTCCGGGATGGCTTTTATATTGCCCGCCGGAAAGGGTGCCTGGCCCGCAAAACTTCCTGTGCGCTTCCCCCTGTCTCTCTCCGGCACGGGCTCAACCTTGCCACAGTGACATGCATCCCGCAGGTCATATCATCTCCATACCCTGCGGACTTACGGCCTGCAGAACATCTCTTCCATACCATATGGGCTTACGTCCCGCAGGTCGTCTCAATCATACCCTACAGACTTACGGCCTGCAGAACATCTCTTCCATACCATATGGGCTTACGTCCCGCAGG
>JAJPYR010000042.1:20109-23021 GCA_021204825.1 Clostridia bacterium
TCATCTCACATGCCCAAATGAGATTACGTCCCGCAGGTTGTCTCATGCATACACCCGGGGCGCCTCCCACTGCCGGCTCCGGCTCATGCAATGTCCATATGCCTTCTGTCCCGTATATGCCCCCTGCATAACTCCACAGGACCTGTTGCCTGTGTGACACCTTCTGTCCAGCCATTTTGGTGCCTGTCCCGGTTCATGCAATCCCCTATGTCCTTTTGCTCTACGCAGAGGGGCAGCATATTCCATTTGCGTGGGCTTCATATGGACTTAAAGCGTTACAACCCGCACGAAACACCATGCAGACTGCACTGCCCAGCGGTTGTCACTTCCGGCATAACCCGCTTTGCGTACCAACATGAAAGCCATCCGTTTGCAGGATGGCTTTGCTGTTGCTGTATTTGATGCCCGCCAGGAAGTGGGGTCATTGGGGCTCCTTGTCTGCATCCGAGCCACAGGATGTGCGGCGGATGGAGACCTTGAAAGATGAGCCGGACTTCTGGATGCCGCCCTCTGAGACTATGTTCACGATGTAGAGCCCGCGGCCGTGCTCTGCCATGGCATCCGGAAGGGCATGGTATGACTGGACGTCATTCTGGCAGTCTGCTGTGACGGTTATCTCTATGACATCCGGCTTGAGCTCGCTCTCAAAGCTTGCCGTCTCTCCTCCGTGCAGGATTACGTTGGACAGAAGCTCGCATGCTACAAGACGGCATGAGAAGACATCATCTTCATTTATGCCGCTCTCCCTTAAGATTCTGGAGAAAGCCTTGAGCTGCGCGCTCATAGACTCCATGTTTCCAACCTTGAATGTTATCATGCGTTCCTCTGTTCATGCCTGCAGGCATGGGTGTTTGGTGTGGGTATGTTTTTGATTAAAGGTCTTTGTGCCTGCATGGGCAGGCCTTTGTGCCCCTAAGGGGTATCCACGGAGGGGATGTGCACTCCTGCAGGGAGTGTGCCCCGGAGGAGTTATGCGTCATCCTGCTCTCCGCCGGAAGAGAAGCCTTCCTGGAGCTTTTCTATGATGTGTCTTTCCAGACGGGAGATGAACATCTGTGAGAGCCCCATGATTTTGCCGGTCTCAGACTGGGACTTGCCGTCTACGAAACGGAGCTTTACTATCTGCTGCTCACGGGGGGTGAGCTTCTTGATCTCTTCCCTCATGGCCATGCTCTCGTCCAGGTCATCGTAGGGGTCCACGGGGCTGGCCTGCATGGTGTCCGAGGTTGCCGTGGTGGTGTCATGGTCCTCTGCCTTTATGGGGGTGTCGAGGCTCACGGGGGCACGGAATTCAAGGGCCTGGACTATGAGGTCTTCGGAAAGGCCGGTCAGCTCAGTAAGCTGGCGCACGGTAGGGCGCTTGCCGTAGACGCGCATATATTCATCCGTGACCCTTTTGACCTCCTTGGTCACGGCATAGAGCTTCCTCGGAAGCTTTATGGCTTTCGCATTGTCCCTGAAGTAGTTGCGTATGCGTCCTGCGATTGTAGGGGTTATGAATGCCGCAAAGTCATTGTCCCTGTCCGGGTCATAATTTTCTATGCCCAAAATAAGCCCCTCACAGGCTATCTGGTACAGGTCATCGTCATCCACGCCTCTCCCTTTGAACTTCCGGGCTATGATTGCGGCCGTCTTCTGGTACTTCTGCACCAGCTGGTTGCGGATGGCGCGGTCCCCTGTCTTGCGGTATTCCCTGAACAGTTCTACGTCCTGCTGTTCCATCACATCTCCAGCTGTATGCTCTCTGTCACTGCGCCGTTCTTCTTAATGGTGCACTTCTTTACTAGCGCGGGTATGAGCGCAAAGGAGAGCTCATTGTTCTCCCCTTCCACAGGCGTCCCGCCAATGCCGCGTATCTCGCATACGGTGCCGTTCTCCACGGAGAAGGCGCACTCCGCAGACTCGTATCCGCAGGACTTGAAGATTAAAAGGCTCTCAGTCACGCACACCTTGAAATCCTCGATGTCATCCATGTCCTCATCATTTATCATGCAGACGGCGCCCGCCACTACCCTTATGGCCGTGTTGTACACGCTGTCCTGAAGATCAAATTTCAGTGTGAGCTTATTCATCGTCCTTTATCTCCATAACGTCCGTAAGTCCGCAGATGTCAAACAGTTTCTTCACATTGGGCCTCAATGATTCTATGGTCATCTTATACCCGTCTGCCTTGAGATTCTTGAAAATCTTCACAAACGTGCCCAGCGTTGTGCTGTCTATGAACACAAGCCTTCCGCACCTGAAGACCACGTCCTTTTTGTCATGCTCATACGCGCACTTCACTTCATTGTAGAAGTCCTCGCTCGTGGCCGCGTCTATCTCTCCGGAGAGGTCAAACACCAGCTTCTCGTCAGATGATACCAAATTCACATTCTGCATAAATTCAAGCTCCTTGCGGGCGATATAAATCAGCTGTCCTTACACTTATTATTATAAACTCTTTTTCGCCGTTTCAAACATCATTCTGCAAATTTCTTTTCCCGCAGGCCAAATAAATTTGCCGGGCCATATGTTTGCAGCCTCAAGGGCCTCTATCCTTCCGTTTCCGGCCCGCTCCCCCTCCGGCTCCCGCCTTGCTAAAGTGCGCGGATTTTATGCATTTATGCATATGCCGCGGGAGGTTCTGCAAAAGCCTCCTTCGCATACGTCCGTATGCGGCCATACAGGCCTTCCCAGGGGCCGTAATACTTGCCTTTGCGAGCTTCATCTTGCCCTGTTTTGCGGCCTTTAAGACCCATCCAAGGCCTTGCACAGGCCCGAAGGGGCCTGCAAAAGGCTCTTTGGACGGGGTAAGATATTAGACAACATGTAGGATAATTTTGTTCATTTTACACACAACTTTCATACGGAAGTCACGAAAGGCACCTTGTTACGGACACAGTATTGTTTGACATTGAAGGGATTGTATGGTA
>JAJPYR010000038.1 GCA_021204825.1 Clostridia bacterium
AGCTCAAGCCCGTCCTTCAGATCCAGGGATACAAGCTGGACACATACAACAAGTCTGTCAGAAAGCTTGCGGATGCCAAGAAAGTCATGATCAAGGCCATCCATGATGACCTGGACAAGAGATTCTCCAATGAGCGCGCAGAACACAAGATGGTTCTCTCCATTGCCCACACGGACAACTATGCGGAGGCAGACAAATTCAAGGCAGAGCTTGAGGCAGAGTTCCCGGATGTTCCTGTGGTCTTCGTAGACCCCCTGTCCCTCTCCGTATCTGTTCATATCGGACCGGGCGCCCTTGCCGCCACCATAAGCATCTGCTACTGATGCAAACCGCCGCACACAGACGGCACCGCAGAATAATCAGATTACATTACACATAACCATTTCCGGCAGGCGGGAGACACGTGGATGTGCCTCCCGCCTGTGATTTTACACAGCCCATGCCCGGAACAGGCCACGGATGCACACGTGGCCTTTTTGCCTTGCGCTGCGGGAATCTGTTGGAGCACCTCAGGAGAAAATGGCGGCATATGCTGCAGAAAGCAGAAGGACACCGCAGCTGCAGCGCCCTTCCGTTTATGAGGATATTAAAATATGAATCTTTATAATCAGCTGCTGTACTTCTCTGCTATCTCCACAAGGCCCTCAAGGGTCTGCTTGCCGAAGTAGGTGTCCTGCCCGTCCACGATAAGGCAGGGAACGGCCATGATGTTGTACTTGTTCTTGATCTCAGGGAATTTGGAGAGGTCATACATCTCAGCCGTTATATTGGGGTTGAGGGCAGCTATGCGCTGCGTGCCCATGACAACGTCCGGGCAGTTGGTGCAGGAAAGCGTGGCCATGACGGACAGCGTGTGGGTGCCGAGAGCCTGGATGCGCCCTTTGAGGGAGTCTCCTATGGGCTGCCCCGGGCCTGCCGCATTGTACATGCCTATTACGAATGAGTTGAACTCATGCCCGCCGGGGATGCTGTAATAACGGATTCCGGCAGGGCCGTCCTCTGTGCGGATGTCCAGATATGATGCTCCCTCTGTGCTCTCCTCCGGGCCGATCTCCAGCATCTCGTGAACGCCCTTGAGCTCTTCTGCAAAGCCGGAAAGCTCCCTGCCTGCATTGTCTCCGGAGTTCATTACCACAAGGGTAACCTTGCGGGAGAAACGGTTTATGATGGCCTTGAGCTGCGTCTTTATGTCCTCTGAGATGAAGGCATCCGAAGAGCCGGAGGATGCCGCTGCGGGCTCTTCTGCAGCTGCGGCTGCAGGGATGTCATCCTTTGCCTGCTGCATGGGGCCTATGCCAAGCTTCTCATGCATTGCAGAAACATGCTTTTCCAGGGATGTAGCTGCTGTGGCGCCGTCTGATACGGCCGTCACCACCTGGCGGAGATTCTTGATGCACACGTCTCCGGCTGCATATACGCCGTCCAGGTTGGTCTTCTGGTTGACGTCCGTGATGATGTATCCCTGTTTGGAAAGCTCCACCTGGCCTGCAACGAGGTCTGTTGCGGGGGCATAGCCTACGAACACGAAGATTCCGAAGTTTCCGCCGTCCTCCGCTTCATATCTGTATGTCTCGCCGGTCAAGTTGTTCTTGAGGGTTGCGTGGGTTATGACGCCCTGGCCTCCGGCCTCCACCACTTCTGTATTGTAACGGATCTCTATAGAAGGGTACTCCGCAAGCTTGTCCACAACGCTCTGGGCGCATGAGAACTCGCCCTTGCGGACTATGATGGTGACCTTTGTGGCGTACTTGGTGAGGAACATTGCTTCCTCTGCCGCTGCGAAACCGCCGCCCACAACCAGCACTTCACGGCCGGTGAAGAACTCGCCGTCACAGGTTGCGCAGTATGCAACGCCCCTGCCCTGGAACTCCTTCTCGCCGTCAAAGCCAAGCTTCCTGGGGCTTGCTCCAAGAGCGAGCACAATGCCCAGCGCCTTGAACTCCCTGCCGGTGTCCGTAATAACCGTCTTCACATCCTCTGCAAGCTCCACCTTCTCGGCCCTGGCAATGAGGTACTCCGCCCCGAATGCCTTGCCCTGCAGGCGCATCTGCTCCGTGAGCTGCTTTCCGGACGTGCGGAACACGCCGGGATAGTTCACAACCTCGGAGGTTATGGTTATCTGCCCGCCCAGCTGGTTCTGCTCCATTACAAGCACCTTGTACTTGGCTCTCGCAAGATATATGGCCGCAGAAAGTCCTGCCGGGCCTCCGCCGATTATGATCACATCATACATATTGTCTTTTCCCATATCCGTCTCCTGTATGGCTCACAGGCCGCAGAGCATTCCCCGCGGCCTGCAGTTTCCGCTTACATATATGCCCGGAAAGCCCGGAAGCTCCCGGGGCTTTTGAATCAAAGCATTCCTACAAGGTCCAAGCTGGGCTTCAGGGTCTCTTCGCCGGGCTTCCACTTTGCGGGGCATACCTCGTCTCCGTGAAGGGCAACGAACTGAAGGGCCTGGAGCTTTCTGAAGAGCTCGTCCGCATTGCGTCCCACGTTTCCGGAGTTTACTTCGTATGCGACAATCTTGCCCTCGGGGTTTACCACGAAGGTGCCTCTCTCTGCAACGCCGTCCTCTGCGATAAGGACGTCAAAGTCCTTGCAAAGAGCATGTGTGGGGTCTGCAAGCATTACATACTGGAGCTTTGCGATTCTCTCAGAATGGTCTGCCCATGCCTTGTGCACATAGTGCGTGTCTGTGGATACGGAATAAATCTCGCAGCCTGCCTTCTTGAAGTCCTCATACTTGTTCTGCAGGTCCTCAAGCTCTGTGGGGCATACGAATGTGAAATCTGCGGGATAGAAGAAGAACACGGCCCACTTGCCAAGAACATCCTTCTTGGACACGGTCTTGAACTCCTTGCCCTGATAAGCCTGTACTGTGAAGTCACTGATCTCTTTGTTGATTAAAGACATGCTGTTCACCTCTCTAAAAATTCTGTTATTGATGCACTAATCTATCCACCCGGCGCACTGACGCCGCCCGTCTCAATAAGTTCCTATCAATATCACTTCTATAATTATATGCGGCACTCCCCTTTCTGTCAAGGCACTTTTAAAACCTTTCACGCCCCTTTCACCCTCTCTCCTCTTATGCCCCGAAACCACTTTCCATGTGGTTTAAAACCGGTCTGACTGGCGTCTTACAATGGCCCGAACACACCAGAATGGCTCTTATATGACAATCCTGTGAACGCCAAAACGCACTCCAAAGAGGCAAAACCCTGTCCGGACCTTTTGACCCATACCCCTCTGCGGCTGTATAATCTGGCTGGCAGGCAGATGTCATCCTGCCGGTGGGACTGGCACCTAAAAGCCGATAGCAATACGGCAGAACAGCCTTTGGCTGGAAGGAGCCGGCTGTTGAAGGGCAACCGAAAAACCCGATATCAATACAGCAGAACGGCCTTATGGCCGGATGGAGCTGACTGTTGAAGGCCAACCGAAAAACCCGATATCAATACAGCAGAACGGCCTTATGGCCGGATGGGTCTGACTGTTGAAGGCCAACAGAAAAACCAGTCATTGTAAGGGGAATGCAGAGCAGCATTGCGGTGCTGCATGCCTTCTCCTTTCGCTTTGCCTGCAAGAAGCCCACAGACAAACAGTATGGCGTACGTCAGACGCTCATATACGCCAATATGGCGTCTCTGCTGGCCCTCTGCATGCGACAAAACGTTAACATATATGAAGAAAATTGGCCTTATGAGGTTGACTTTGCTCCCTCTGTAGCGTATACCAACTATGGTAGGCTCAACAATTAGACGGCAACAATTAGACGGAAACTCAAAAAAATCTTGACAAAGGAATTGTTAATAAATTAAAATAAATATGGTAGGTGGGCGTCATCCCACTGGTGAGACTGGCACCTAAAATCCGAAAGTAATACAGTTGAACAGCTTACATGCTGGAAGGAACTGACTGTTGCAGGGCAACCGAAAAACCCGATATCAATACAGTAGAACGGTTCTTGAACCGGATGGAACTGACTGTTGGCGGACAACCGAAAAACCAGTTACTTAAGGAGAAAGCCGAGTAGCGCTACGGCGTTGCAGACTTTCTCCTTTAATATTCTTTGATAATATATGCTATTCAGGTATATTCATATGAGTTTAGATTTTAACATTGTAAAGAAGCAGGCACTTCAAATAGTAACAAGGTGTGCAGAAGAATATGAAAAAGAACTCAATAAAATAATAGGAATCTCCTGTTTGTATGCATGGATAAGCACAATAAAGTTTCCTACTATGAGGTTCTTTTTCGTGCCTCTTTTTTTTCTACACTTGACTGGCTTCAAGTTAAGAAATTGGACTGGATACATACAGGGGAACAACGATTCTTCTTCAACAGATCAGCAAGATGATTATGCAATGCCTGCATATATCTTTTATAATCGTTGTTTACAGCATCGAATAGGTACAGATGATTTTGACTTTGCTGATGAAAACTATACTAATCAGAAGCTGGAAGTTTTACCTTCAGTATTAAACAAAAATCTATCTGCTAATATGATAGGAAACTATGATTCCTCTCACCCACTGTTATATACTGAAAAACTTATAGGTGGGGTAAAAGCATGCATCGGATTTATTAAAAGAGAATCTGATGGGATGTACATACCCAATACAGTAATGAAAACAGACTTAAGAAAAATCACAACCAGTTATGTCAGGATAATAGCGACGTACAGAAAGGATGTTACTGATACACAATATTCAGAAATAGTATATTCTGCAAAGAAAATAGACTGGAGCAAAGTACAGTTCTCTAAAGAATATGCGTATCTGCCTAAGCCCACACAGGAATAGCTCCCTGAAACAGACTCTATGTGAAAACCAATGACATATGTGCATGGTTTGGTGTTAGATTTGTTCATTATGACATATAAATAGACACTTGTGCTTAATCTGTTGATTTTATACCTCTGAAGCCCCTACAATGACGCTATGCTATGAAGGAGCGCTGTATCCAGCATGAAGACAGCAATTATTACAGACAGCAACAGGGCATTACACAGAGTGAGGCAAAGGAACTGGGCATCAGTGTCATTCCCATGCCCGTGCTTACAGACGGCGAAATGTTCCTGGAAGATATCTCCATAACGCAGGAACAGTTCTATAAGAAGCTCAAGGACCTTTCTGTGAACGTCTCTGCCTCCCAGCCCAGCCCGGACAAGGTCATGGACCTGTGGGATTCAGTTCTGCAGGAATATGATGCCATCATACACATCCCTATGTCCTCCGGGCTTCCAACACATGCGAGAATCTCAAACAGCATGCGGATGAAGATGACAGGTTCCGGGGACGTGAGTATGTAGCAGACAACAGGCGCATATCCGTGCCCTAGAAAAGAAGCGTTCTGGGCGCCATCCTTCTGGCGGATGAAGGCAAGGAACCGCAGGAGATTGTGGATTATTTGCTGGAGACCTCCCCGGAAAGCTCCATATATCTTATGGCAGACACCCTCAAATATCTCAAGAAGGGCGGCAGGATTACGTCAGCCGCAGCCATGATAGGCACCCTCCTCCGTCTCAAGCCCGTCCTGCAGATACAGGGCTTCAAGACAGACACGTACAGCAAGGCTCCCAGAAAAATCAGCCAGGCCAAGAACGTCATCATAAAGGCCTTAAAGCATGACTTAGAGACCCGCTATGACTCCCTCAAGGCAGAAGGCAGAATGTGCCTAGCCATTGCATATACGGACAACCTGGATGAGGCCGTCAAATTCAAGGCTGAACCGGAAGCAGCCTTCCCGGACACGGAAGTCGCGTACATGGAGCCTCTTTCATTAAGCGCAGCCTGCCACTCCGGCCCCGGAGCTCTGGGCGCAGCCGCCTTTATAAGCAAATGACGCCCACATCAAGGACACACGCATATAGTTATGCATAATTGCATAAAAAGAAGCCTTTAATACTGCAGAATGGACACACATCCACCCCTGCAGTGTTTTTTATGTATATATGAAATGCGCCAGAAATGCCGTTTTAAATCATATATACCGCCATTTTGGATTTAGGAAAAGTACGAACAACAGTTTAATTAAAATTTTGTTTGTACTAAAATTTATACAATCAGTAAATTTTTGCTGCAAAAAAGGGGTTCTGCTGGCTGCAGGACCCCGGGTTTGCGTGTATTTGGCTGACTGTGCGGATGTCTGTGCGGTTCAGAGGCTTAAGATTATGTCCTCCAGCTGCCTGTAATTCTCCGCGAAGATGCTGGCGCCGGCGGCAATGAGCTCATCCTTCCCTCTGTATCCCCAGAGGGCTGTTATGCAGCGGATGCCTGCATTGCGGGCCATCTCAACGTCTGTGTCCCCGTCTCCCACCAGCACTGCCTCATCTTTGGAAAGGCCAAGGCCTTCCAGGACAGCATATATTGCGTCCGGGGCGGGCTTCAAGGGATACATGTCCCCCTGGCCTATAACATAGTCCCACTGGTATCCGGAGAGCATGTCCCTGCATACGTTCTCCAGGGCTTTCTGTGGCTTGTTGGAGATTACGGCAAAGCGGATGCCTCTGGACTGCAGGGCCGTGAGGACGTCTTGCTCCCCTTCATAGAAGGTTGTGTGGGAGCTGTCACAGTCTGCAAAATGCTCCACGTAATCTTTGTAGATTTCATCCAGCAGATCCTGCCTGTCCCCTATGGACACGCGTATGAGATTGCGGGCTCCGTTGCCAATTCCCCGGAGTGTCTGCTCCATTGTGCGGGGCGGAATGCTGAAGCGTTCAAGGGTTGCATTGAGGGTTATCTGTATGTCCGGAGAAGTGTTGAGAAGAGTTCCGTCTACGTCAAATATAACAGCCTTAATCATGTCTTTCTTCTCCAATTATGCCTCATTTCGCATATTTGCATATTAATTTCGCAGTTTGCATAGTAATTTTTGCGGGTTTCAGAAGGGCACAGGATGCACACAGGGCAAACTCAGGACTTGTGCGGGACCGGTGCATCATGGTCTGCTGCGGCAGGCTACATCCTGTCCGGGACGCCAATGCCAAGGAGCGTCATGGAGTTCTTCAAGGTTATGAGGGCGGCCCTGCAGAGGGCCAGGCGGAAGAGCCTCGTGTCCCCCTCCGCTGTGAGGATCTTGCAGTCTATGTAGAACTTGTTGAACTTCTGCGAGAGGTCCACGGCAAACCTCGCAACATATGAGGGCTCATACTTCTCTGCGGCATCCTTTATGACCTGCGGAAGCTGCGCAAGGCCCTTTATGACATCAAACTCGGATACGTTTGGCTCGTACCCTTCCGGCACGGAAGGATAAAGACCGGACTCTGCTGCCTTGGAAAGGACGGAGTTTGCACGGGCGCAGGTGTACTGCACATAGACGGAGGTCTCCCCTTCAAATGAGAGCACTTTGTCATATGAGAAGGTTATGTCCTTTATGCGGCTGTTGTACAGGGCGCCGAAGATTACGGCCCCTAAGCCTACCGTCTCTGCCACCTGGTCCTTGTTTTCCAGGGACGGGTTCTTTTCATTTATAACGTCATACGCCTTCTGTATGCATTTGTCTATGACATCCTCCAGCCATACAACCCTGCCCTTGCGCGTGGACATGGCCCCGTCCTCCAGGGACACCATGCCAAAGGCAACATGAACGAGGTCTTTGTACCAGGGACGGCCCATGAGCTCTATAACCTTGAATATCTGCCGGAAATGAAGGTTCTGCTGGTATGCAACAACATACAGGCACTTGTCAAAGTCATATGTAGCCTTGCGGTACATTGCGGCGGCAAGGTCCCTTGTGGCATACAGGGATGCGCCGTCGGAACGGAGGATTAAGCAGGGCGGCATGCCGTACGGCTCCAGGTCCACTATCTTTGCCCCGTTGCTCTCTATTAAGAGCCCCTTCTCCTGCAGCTCATCTATGACCGGCTGCATCTTGTCCGTATAGAACCTCTCTCCGTTGTAGCTGTCAAAGGTGACGTTCAGGCGGGCGTAGATCTTCTTAACGTACTCTAAGGTTATGTCCTTGAACCTGTTGAAGAGCCTTTCGGCCTCAGGGTCATGGTTCTCTATGAGACGGAAGTACTCCCTGGCCTCCTTCTGCATCTCTTCGTTGTCCTCTGCCTCGGTGTTGAAGCGCACGTAGAGGTCATTTATGGCATGTATTCCGCCGTTTTCCAAAAGGTCTTCATTGCCCCAGTGCTTGTACGCGCATATGAGCTTGCCGAACTGCGTCCCGTAGTCTCCAAGATGGTTTATGCCAACAACGTTGTATCCCAGGAATTTGTATATCTTGTACAGCGCAGAGCCTATTACAGTTGTGGAGAGGTGGCCTATGTGGAAGGGCTTGGCAATGTTCACGGAAGAATAATCTATGCATATGGTCTTCCCCTCTCCCACAGTGTCTGCGCCGTAACCTTCCCCCTTGGAGAGGATCTCGGACAGGGTGGCCTTTGTGAGGTCTTTCTTGTTCACACGGAAGTTGACGTATCCGTTCATGGCCTCTGCAGAGCATATGACGTCATCTGTCTCATATGAAGAAGCAAGCTCCTGCGCAATTATGGCAGGGCTTCTGCGCATTATCTTCGCAAGCTTGAAACAGGGCAGGGCATAATCCCCCATCTCACTTGTGGGCGGGGTTGCTATAAGCGAAAGGATGTCTTCTTCAGACATTCCATCTATATGCATCTTGCCGGCTATGTGCTCTTTGTAGTCCATACGTACTCCTGCCTTGGCTTAAATATGGCCTTGTAAGGCCCCTTGAAAAGCAGAATCATTTTAGCATACAAGGGAAAAATTGACAATTAAAACCGTAATTCTTTTGATATTTTGCGGGGAGTATTATATAATGTGTGTACAGAGCGGCATACAAAGTCCATGGGACATTCCAGATACTCCCTGCAGAGCGCATATGCTGGCCGTTTAAGCGGCATACAAAGTCCATGGGACATTCCAGATACCCCTGTGAAGTATAATGTAGGCCGTTTAAGCGGCATACAATGCCCAAAGGGCCATCAAAATAGTCCTTGCAGAGCGCATATATGCAAACTTTTTAAGCTGTATACAAAGTCCCCGGGGCTTCCAGATAACCCCTTGATGTATATATGCAGGCCGTATATGCTGCATACGTCCCCTCTGTAACGGCATACAAAGCCCATATGGCATTCTCCTGCGGCATCATATGAAGCCGCATGCAGACAGATGACGTCCACAGAGGA
Organism: Clostridia bacterium; assembly: GCA_021204825.1. Taxonomy (GTDB): domain Bacteria; phylum Bacillota; class Clostridia; order Christensenellales; family Borkfalkiaceae; genus Coproplasma. The sequence continues at coordinate 9,161 of JAJPYR010000038.1, forward strand.
AAACAATATCCGGATACGGATGTCAATGGTCTGTGCTCACCGCACAGGAATGCAGAATGCTCGTGGGCGGGAATATTACAGAAGATATAGCAAAGGATACATAAGACAGATGAAACTCGGAATTGTAGGGCTCCCCAATGTGGGCAAGTCCACCCTCTTCAACGCTATAACCCATGCAGGCGCGGAAGTGGCCAATTACCCCTTCTGCACCATAGAACCCAATGTGGGCATCGTGGCCGTGCCGGATGAAAGGCTGGACAAGCTGGCTGCCATATACAACAGCAAAAAGATTACGCCTGCTGTTGTGGAGTTCGTGGACATAGCGGGCCTTGTAAAAGGGGCAAGCACTGGCGAGGGATTGGGAAACAAGTTCCTTTCGCATATAAGGGAATGTGATGCCATTATCCATGTGGTGCGCTGCTTTGAGGATGCCAACATTACATCCGTAACCAATAAGATAGACCCTGTGGATGACATACGAACCATTACACTGGAGCTCATCCTTGCAGACCTGGAAGCCGTCGGAAAGCGCATGGACAGGATACGCAATGCTGCCAGGGGCGGATCCAACAAGGATGCTGCGGAAGAGTATGCTTTTTTGGAAAAGATAGAAAAGTGGCTTTCGGACGAGAAGTGCGCAAGGCTCTTCAAGTGCACGAAAGATGAGCAGCCGTATATGGACAACCTGTTCCTCCTGTCCGGGAAACCTGTTATATATGCGGCCAATATTTCCGAATTTGACATGGGCAAAAACGAGGATGACATCCCCTGTGTTGTCCAGGTGAAGGACTTTGCCAGGCAGGAAGGCAGCGAAGTGCTGGTTATCTGTGCAAAGACCGAGGAGGAACTCTCACAGATGGACCCGGAGGACTGCGCAATGTTCCTGGAGGAGCTTGGCCTCGAGGAGTCCGGGCTGAACAGGCTCATTAAAAAGAGCTACTCCCTTTTAGGCCTCATATCCTTCTTGACCGCAGGTGAGAAAGAGACTAGGGCCTGGACCATAACGGCTGGCACCAAGGCGCCCCAGGCTGCAGGAAAGATACACTCAGACTTTGAGAAAGGCTTCATCCGCGCAGAGGTTGTGGAATGGCAGACCCTTCTGGAGTGCGGCGGATACAACGGCGCCAAGGACAAGGGCAAAGTGAGGTCTGAGGGAAAAGATTACGTTATCAAGGACGGTGATGTGGTCCTCTTCCGTTTCAACGTCTGAGTCAGACGGCTCCAGCAGGCATGTACTGCAGGCAGCATACAGCATGCATGCCTGTGGCATGCATGAGATAAGTCCACACAGGGAAGCCAAAGGGCTTCATCCGGGACCGGACGGGTCCGGCGTCCGCTCCCGTTACCGCTTCAATATAAAAACAAACCGCAGCCTGTTTGGGTTGCGGTTCATTTTTATTATAGAAGTAAGTCAGATGAACTTAATATGCAATCAGCGGAGCTCTGCGAAATACTTGATAGTCCTTACCATCTGGGATGTGTAGGAGTTCTCGTTGTCGTACCATGCAACAACCTTTACAAGGGTTGTGCCATCGCCCATGGGCATGCACTTTGTCTGTGTGGCATCGAAGAGTGAGCCGTATGTCATGCCGATGACATCACTGGACACGATCTGGTCCTCTGTGTAGCCGTATGAGGATGAAGAAGCAGCCTTCATGGCCTCGTTTACGCTCTGGGCATCAACTTCGCCGTCACAGATGGCAATGAGCTGTGTAAGGGAACCGGTGGGTACGGGAACACGCTGTGCGCAGCCGTCCAGAACGCCGTTCAGCTCGGGGATTACAAGGCCGATGGCCTTTGCAGCGCCTGTGGAGTTGGGAACGATGTTGACGGAAGCGGCACGTGCTCTTCTAAGATCGCCCTTGCGGTGAGGTCCGTCCAGAACCATCTGGTCGCCAGTGAATGCATGGATTGTGGTCATGTATCCTTTCTTGATCTTGCAGAACTTGTTAAGGGTGTCTGCCATGGGAGCAAGGCAGTTGGTCGTGCAGCTTGCTGCGGAGATGACTGTGTCAGTGGGCTTCAGAGTCTTCTCGTTTACGCTGTAAACGATTGTGGGAAGATCATTGCCTGCGGGTGCGGAGATGATAACCTTCTTAGCGCCTGCAGCGATATGAGCGGAAGCCTTGTCCTTGGAGCAGTAGAAGCCTGTGCACTCCAGAACCACGTCAACATCCAGCTCCTTCCAGGGAAGGTCCTTTGCGTCCTTGATGGAATAGATGGTTATGGTCTTTCCGTTGACAGTGATGCTGTCAGTGCCGGCAAGAACGGATTCAGCATACTTATATCTGCCCTGGGAAGAGTCATACTTAAGAAGATGAGCAAGCATAGCGGGACTGGTGAGATCGTTGATAGCTACGATTTCATAACCCTCTGCATCAAACATCTGTCTGAATGCAAGACGTCCGATACGGCCAAAACCGTTGATCGCAACCCTAACATTAGCCATAATAATATTTCCTCCGAATTAAGATTCAAGAATGATTGGGTTCTTATTGATTTCGATATAATTATAATCAATCCTCGAAATCAAGTCAACAAAATAACAGCGCTTCACCGCCATTGCCTTCAATTTTTCTTGCAACAGTGCCGTGCCAAACCGGATATCTTGCAAAAAGTCCACAGGAGCACAAGGCACAGTCTACCTATCCATCTATAGAAGACCTGTGGAGACGGCGTGGCCCCTCCCCTCTGCACACGGCAGTATGTGTACATATTACGTTAATGTGTGCACTTGTATACACATGGAGATAATCTACACTCTGTTGGATATCATCTTGTGCTATAGGCAAACAACCAACTGTTGAAAACAAGGGTCATAAACAGCCGTTATGAACACATAAACGGACAAAATGGGCTTATATGGTTACTGGCGTGGATAAGAGTGTTCCGGCAATGAAGGGATGGCTTATAACGTGTACTAAAGAACACGGCATCTGTATAACCATATCTGGGCCTGTCCCACCGCCATCCTGCACCATATTGACGCCCAAAAGAGCAGAAGATACCAAAACGATATCATATACGGATATTTTTTCTTCCGTGTATTTATGTGTACGGATACCGGTCTTAGTGTGTACTTATATGTACGCTATACGGTGAAAGGCACTTTGGCCGTATGCACCTGCGCCGGAGAACGTATACAGCACCAGGCTGGTTCTGGCGTACTGCTTGTAGACTGTTGAGCCCTTTTAAAAGAAATCTCTGCAATCCCCTTGACGGAAGACAGCAGAGAATTCCTTTAGGTTATATGGAATACGTGTTCTATACGGATGTATCTGGACTGGATGCCTATAAGGCATCCGGCTCATCCCACCTCTCCTTCCCCGGCTTTGAACACGCCGGGGAAAGGGAGTTAGATGGGATTGTGTTTAGAGTTGCTTGATTAGGAAAAGTTTACGGTAGGTGTTGATCCGGAAAGATCAACCGTTATTGTTACAGAACCTGCAGCCTGGAACTGGAAGTTAGTGTTGTTCCAAGTTGTATATCCTTCCTCATAGAACACACTGCCTGAATATGTTCCCATATTGCTAGATTGAGTCAATACGCCATCCCAGCTGTTGTCCATGCCAAGGAACAGTACCTGGAACTCTGCCCAGGTTTCACTGGATGTAACAGTAAATGTTCCGGAGAAAGTCTTGTTGGTGGAATCCGTTGCTGTGATTGCCCAGTCAGAATAAGGTGATGTCAAAGATGTTGCATCCTGACTCAAGCATCCCCAGCTGCCCATTTCTGAGCAGTTGCCGCTAAGGTAGAACGCACTGGAGTAAACAGTAACTTCGCAGGTTGCTGTAACATGGCTGCCATTCTCGTCATCGCCATTGGAAGTAGCTGTAATTGAGTATGTTCCAAGGGTTCCTGTCGCCGCTGTGACAAGGCCGGTTGATGTGTTGAGAGTTATATGTGAGCTGTCAGAAGCTGTTGTAAGACTGTATGTAACTCCTTGTACTGTTGCGTCCTCATTTACAGATGCAGAGACAGTGACGGTTAAGTCGGGGCTGTATGTCCCCTGATCTACTTTGATAAAATACTGGCTTTGCGTGAAAGTGACAGCTGTGACAGCCGTCTCAGAATCGCTGGAACTCATTACGGTAATGTCCCTTGTTTCGGACACGCCGGCTATAGTTACTGTCAATTCTGCTGTAAACGTCTCTGCGGGATCTGCAAGGCATGTAACGGTAACAGTCATATCTGCAGAATCAGTGGAAACTTCAACATAGTTTGCGTAGCCTTCGGTATCTGAGGAAAGAGTTGCTGTGAACTGAGTGGAAGCATCATATGTTGCATCATCAGGAGTTACTGAAACACTGTATACAACGCTGGTGCCTGTACCGTCCTTGTACTCAAGAGCAGCAGATCCGCTTTCTATAGTAAGGGATACATTCTCAACGTCTATGGAATTCTCTGTAATGTATACCTTGCCAACCCCATCTGTGAGGTCAAGGGTTACTGTGTAGATGCCCTTCTCACTTACATTGAAGCCACTGGTTCCATAATTGGTAATATAATCTGTGCTGGACCTGGATGCGTCATAGTACGAAGCAGGCGTAATCTCAGCATTCCAGTCAGATGATATATCCTTGAAGGCAATCTGCCAGCCGTATGTCGTAGGAGCGATATCAAGTGTCAGCGAGTAAATCTGCTCACTGCCCTGCTGCTCAAGAAGTTCTCCTGCAGCAGATGCCTGGTCGGCTGAAGTATAAGGTGTATCAATCCAGGTGCCGGTTACACCATACAGATAGAAGAATGAGTTGGTTACATATACTGTAGCTGTTGCTTCAATCTGCTTGCCGGTTTCAAGAGTGACCGTTGCTGTGATGACTGTGGAGCCGAACAGACCAGGCGTAACTGTTGCGGAAGTGTTGCCGCCGCTTACAGTTGCTACATCCGTTACGGAAGAGCTCCACTCTACGCTGTCCACGGTGCCGTTCTCTACTGTAAGAGCAAGCGTTCCGGTTGAGCTTGTAGGATAATTGATGCTTGTATCTCCGGATATGGAAGCAGTTGCAGGGCTGGATACTGTTACGGTAATGTCGGCAGTCTTGCTGTTGTCTCCGTTGGCATATACGGTGATGGCTGCCGTTCCGTCAGCCACTGCCTCTATGGTAAGGCCGGAGTCTGTCTTTGTGACGCTGATTACTGTGCCGTCCTGGGATACTGTGTAATCCCAGCTATCGTCTGTGGAGTTGGTTGCTGTCACGGAAACGGCTACAGTGCCGTCTTCTTCACCGACTGTAAGGCTGAGCTCTGCAGGATCTGCAGAAATTGCAAATGAAGGAGCAACTACTGTTACGGCGATGTCCTTGGACACGCTGCTGTCCCCGTTGGCGAATACAGTAATGGTTGCTGCGCCTGCTGCCACTGCCTCTACTGTAAGGCCGGAGTCTGTCTTTGTGACACTGATTACGGTGCCTTCCTGGGATACTGTGTAATCCCAAGTCTCATCTGAAGAGTGCTCTGCTGCCACTGCAACGGCTACGGTTCCGTCCTCGCCTCCAACAATAAGGTCAAGAGACTCAGGGCTTGCGGAAATCTCGAATGAAGGCTCATATACTGTTACGGTTACGGATGCAGTCTTGCCGCTTGCCGTAACTGTTACGGTTACTGTGCCTGCGGATACGGCTGTGATGGTTATGTTGCTGTTCTGTGCGTCTTCAGAAACAGTCACAATACCCTCTTCGGATACGGATGAGCTCCATGACAGATCATCTGCATTGGACGGGTCTATTACAACGTTCAGTATTGCGGAAGCGTCGTCACTGCCGGCTGTAAGCTCAAGGGAATCAACCTCGGCATCATCGGTGTCTGTAAGAGTTACGGAATCCACAGCAATGCCTACTACTGTGATGGTTACATCCTGTGTATATCCATTGTCATCAGATGCCGTGATGGTTATTGTTCCGGAGCCTGTTGCTGCGCCGTATACGGTTATAGTGCCGTCTTCAACGCTCTGTGCCGTGATTGTTATATTTCCGGTTGCTGCTGCTGTCCAAGCCTTATTGGTGGCTGTATCAGGATTTACGGTTACAGTCAGTGTAATGGACTCGTACTCAGTAACGCTGGTACCACCTTCTACAGTGAAGCTGGATACATATACAGGGATAACATTCACATACATAACAGCTGTAACATCATCGCCGCCGTTTGCTGTGACTGTTATGGTGACTGCAGATGAGCTTACGGCATTGGCTGTGATAGTGAATGTGCCGTCTTCGTTGTCTGCTACTGAAGCTACGGAAGGATCTCTGCTCTCTACTGTCCAGGAAGTGTCTGTTGCCGTGTCCGGATCAGCTGATACGGCAACCACCAGAGTGTCTCCAAGCGTGATGTCCACGGTTTCGCCGTTGTATGTTGCAGAGTTGCCGTCTGTCAATGTGATGCTTGTGACGAGCTTTGCCGCTACGGATACGGAAAGCACTGCAGAGAGATCTGCATTGGTTGTGGATGTAATAGTAATCTGCGTTTCGCCCTTTGCAAGAGCAGTTATAGTGAGTGTGCTGCTGCTTTCATCCGGCTCGATGCTGACGATGCCCTCTGTTCCGGTAATCACAGCTTCCCAGCCCTTCAGGTCATCAGACGCATATGAAGGTCCAACGGTTACAGTTATTGTAGCCGCAGCGTTGTCCACAAGGGTAAGGGATACTGCATCATCTTCAGCAGATGTTGTGATGCTGTCTACGGCCGCGGACTTGACGGTTACAGTTATGGTGGCTGTTATGTCTTCGTTTGCTGTTGAGTATACGGTTATGACAGCTTCGCCTGCCTCTACCTCGTCCTTTGCCGTTATTGTTAATGTGTTGGCTGATGTATTCTGGAATACGTCAATGAGATCATCGCCGGCGCTGATGGTGTATGCCCAGCCTGTCTGCTCTGTATATGAGGGACCGAAGGTTACGTTTATGACGGCTTCAACAGATGTGCCTACCTGTACCTCTGCAGCTGCATCCTCAACACCGTTCGCATAGATGTCTGTAACAGCTGCGGATAATACATTGACGGTTATCTGTGCTGTGATGTCATTGTCTTCATCTGCATATACGGTTATGTATGCAGTGCCGGAGCCGGCGCCGGACCTGGCAGAGATTACAAGGCTGCTCCCGTCCTGCTCTGCAGTGATGAGGTCATCTCCGCTCGTAATAGTGAAGCCCCACTCCTGGTTGCCGGCATACCCGGGAACAACGGCAACGGCTACGGCTGCGCCTTCTCCGTCCACCTGTACATCCACAGTTGCCGATGTGGCATCATTTACTGTGATGCCGGTTACGGCTGCAGCATTTACTGTTACCGTTATGGAAGCAGTCACGCCGCTTGCATTTACGGTCACAACAGCAACGCCTGCGGATACGGCTGTTATGGTTAAGGTATTGGATGTTGAATCCGGATCTATGGAGACAACTTCGCCTGTTCCGGATGTAACTGATACGGAGGCGCCCCAGGTCTTTTCATCTGCATCATCGGGCTTTACTGCTACATCCACAGTGATTGACTCATCATCTGTGCCGTCTACTGTAAGAGTGGCCTCTGCAATCTCAGCATCATCTACAGTAAGCTCTACAGAGTCAACCATGATGCCTACAACGCTGACGGAAATATCAACAGAATATGAATCATCGTCTGCTGCTGTAATGGTCAGCACACCGGATCCGGTCGTATCACCGTATATTGTAATCGTGCCGTCCTCAACACTCTGCGCCGTGATTGTAATATCGCCTGCTGCAGTTGCCGTCCAGTCCTTGCTGGTGGCATTGCCGGGGCCAACGACTACAGACAGCGTTATGGAATCATATTCCGCAACGCTTGTGATCAGGGAAGAAAGCACTGCGCCGTTCTGGTATACCGTTATGGAATTTACAGGAACGTTGGAAACAGTAATGGCTGCGGATGCTGTAATGGTACTGTCCGCTGTGGAAGTTACCGTAAGCGTTACAGTCCCTGCAGATAAGCCGGTTATTGTCAATGTGTTGTTCTCTTCCTTTGTTACGGAGACTATGCCGTCCTCTGATACGGACCAGTCCCATCCGGCGTCATCTGCATCTGTGGGAGTCACTGTAACAGTTACGGTCTCGGAAGAGCCGACATCTATGCTCAAATCCTCCCCGATGGATATGCTCTGGATAGGGTTAGGAGCTTTGTTGACAGTAACATCAACAGTAGCATAAGCACCGCTGCCGTCTTCAGCCGTAATGGTTATTGTTGTCGTGCCGGCTCCAACGGCTGTTATAACAAGCGTGCCGTCTTCATTCTTGGCTGTGGCAACGCTCTCATCCTCACTCTCCGCAGTCCAGGACTTGTCCGTTGCATCTGCGGGAAGGACAGTAATCTCCACCTCTGTGGAGACAGTATTCCCGTTGGAAAGAGTAAGCTCTACAGCAGTCGGAGATGCAGTAATGCTTTCCACAGCGACATTCGCTGCAGCTGCGTTGACGGTTACCTGCCCGTAAACGGCTGTATCTTCAACCGCATATACGTATATAACCGCAGTTCCCTCAGCCACGGCTGTTACGGTAAGACCTTCGGAAGTCTGGTCAACTTCGATGCAGTCATCACCGGAATATACTGTGAAGCTCCATTCTTCGCTTCCGCCATTGGTTGCGGCAAGGGAAACGGCTACGAAACCTGCTGATCCGCCTGCTGTAAGGTCAAGCTCTGCGGGGCTGACTGTGAGCTCGTATTCAGGTGTCGGAACAGGCGCGGGAGCTTCTGTAACTGTTATGGTTATAGTAGCCGTGGCGCTGCTGTCTCCTTCTGCAGTTACAACGATAGCAGCCTCGCCTGCTGCAAGCGCCTCCACTGAAAGGCCTGTGTCTGTCTTTGTAACGGATACAACTTCACCGGACTGCGTGAGGGCATAGTCCCATGCAGTATTGTCTGAGTCCGTGGCTGTTACAGTTACGGCAACATCTGCTGTGTCACCTGCAGTCATCTCAAGAGCCGCGGGCTCTGCCGTAATGGAGAATGAAGGCGTCGGCTCAGGTGCGGGCTCTGTTACCGTTATGGTTATGGCAACAGTTGCGCCGGAGCCGTCATTGGCCGTTATGGTTATGGTGGCAGAGCCGGATGCAACGGCTGTTACGGTTATGGAAGTTCCGTCTGTGCTGACAGCAACTGTAACCGCCGCCTCGTTGCTGCTTGCAGCCGTGAAGGTCTTGTCAGTTGCAGTATCGGGTGCAGCCGTAATATTTATGGTCTTAGTGTCCCCGGTACTGAGGCTTACTTCGCTGCCGCTGTCTGCCGTAAATCCCGTTACAGGAACACTGGAAGGCTCCGGCACATTCGCGGCCGTTACATTTACCTTAAATGAAGCAGACACTCCGCTGTCATCTTTGGCTGTAACGGTAATTGTCACGGGCGAAGATGTTGCAGAAGTGGCTTTAAGTATGAATCCTGTATTTCCGGCAGTGTATCCGTATGCATAGACAGCGCCGGTATCGCTGGATGTTACCTTCCATGACTGGTCTGATGCATTTTCCGGTGATACAGAGACAGTAATGGTCCTTGTATCATCGACCTCCATATCAATGGTTGATTCAGACGTCAGCTCTGCAGATCCGTCATAAAGCGCTATGCTGTCCACAAGCATGGCCTTTGTTGTACATGAGGCAAGTCCCCATGCAAGCGCAAAGACGCATGCCAGGCTCAGCAGAACAAGCAGTAGTTTTCTTGTCTTAGACATATTGAGGTATCTCCTGTAATTCCAAGTGTCTTCCCCTTATCCTGGGAGATATGTATATGCTGCTTCCCATAAAGCCGCCGCCGGAGGCATACGGAAAGAATGGTTCCTTTGTGTTGCGGCCATGTATTCAGTCCCCGCTTTGCAAGGGGCCTGCACCGGCATCAAGAGAACTGCACAGTGTGTGCATGTGCTGCCTTGGCGGTACGAGCCAGAGGGGTCCCTTTTGGCGTCTGGTCTTTGAGCCCTTCCCTCTCCCTTTGCTTTGGCAAGGGACGCAGGACAGGGCATTTTTTTGGGGGCTGTGCTTTGCCATGTGTGTATCCGGATGCGGAAAGCCACAGGACAGGATGTCCAGGGCATCAGGGCCGGAGTCGTGCATATGCTGCCGTATTCAGATGATTTGGGCTGTTCTCAGGTAATTCCGCCTGAGTATGCCAGGGAAAAGACCTTGAGGGAGTTCAACGGGGTGCCGTCCGGAAGGAAAAAGGCCTGGTTGTCCACCTGTGATCCTCCGTCTTCTGCATCCGGGTCATAGCCACGGGCGCAGGATGTAGCCCATCCGCAGCCGTACTTTTTGCAGAGGTCCAGGTTTGTGGGGCCGTCTGCGGTGCCGGATGCAGAAATCCAGGTGCCGCCCCAGTAACAGATGCCAAGCCCCCAGTCTCCAAGGTCTGCAATTCCCTGGATTATGTCCCGTACAGCCCTGCACTGGTTTGGAACGGAAAGAATGTTGGAGACTTCCAGGCTTGTGGTGCCGCAGCCGTCCAGGTCCTCGTGGGTGAATGCGTATGCCGTTTCAAGTATCATGACATCCTTGCCGTATGCTTCATGGATGCGCATGAACTCATCCCTGAGATTGGAAAAAGAGCCGTGGGATGAATAATACGGGTACCAGCTCGCGCCGAAGATGTCATAGTCCAGGCTGCACTGGCGGAACTTGTCCGCCGCCCATTTTATGCCGTATGCAGCATTGGTCAGGTGCACTGCGATTTTGGCTCCGCCCCTGGAGACCGGCCCTGTTACATCCCGGACTGCCCTGGAGGCTGCAGACATGTACCTGCATGTGGTCTTCCAATCCATGTACACTCCGCACATGCCGCCTGTTGTCTCGTTGCCTATCTGCACCGCCGTTATATGCACGCCTGTAGACCGGATCCATTCCAGGGTGTCCCTGGTGTACGTATATATGAGCTGCGCCGTCTCGGAGACGGTCTTCCCCCTCCAGGCCTTCGGAACAGACTGCTTGGCAGGATCTGCCCAGAAGTCCGAGTAATGGAACCCCGGTATTATGCCAAGGCCTGCTTTGACGCATCGCTTTGCAATGTATATTGCATTGGCGGCATCACAGTTGCCCCCGCCGTACGTGCGGCCCTGCCTGTCCTTGGGGTCATTCCAGATGCGCACACGGATGTCCGTAATGCCGGCCTCTTTAAGGGTCCGGAAAACATCTGCCTCATTGCCCTCAAAGTTCTTGTATGCCGCCTCAGACACAGAGGCCCTTGCGCACTCTATGGAGGGCACTTCGGAGCAGTCCATTCCCATAATGAACGGAACTCTGCGCCCCTCGAGACTTTCCACTTTATTCACATACAGTCCCTTGCTTGAAGCGCTGTAATCTTCCTGCATAATTTCCTTTCCGTATATATACAGCACCCTGCAAAATGGAAACAGTATGCCACCATACAATATTATCTGAACTGAGTTTAACAACGAAGCCCCCACATATATAGAGAAAATCGTGAGCAAAACTATAAAATCGTGCTAAAATTCCGCATAACAAAAAAAGCCCGGACAATTAATCCGGGCCAGGCCCCCTTCCCTGCCCTCCGGGACAGGAATACAGAGGCATTATATTATGCAGGATATTCGCAGAAGCACCCACGGCGCACTATGCATGCGTATGTGTGACATGCTGGCATATATGGGAGAAATCTTGTGGCTTTGCCCCCTGAAAACAGTACTGAAGACTTATCCAGTACAAGGATACAAAGTACCCGAGAGTACCCACAGGAACAGATTCACGGCATGCATCCGTATATGGACAAGGAGCCAGGAGTGCCTGTTTGCAGGCATTCTTCCGGGCATTACTCCGTACGGAATTCATATGTTATGTAATGCGCAACAGGGGTGTCTGCAGGAAGCAGCGGGGTCATAAATGAAGGCTCGTTTACGGCGTTGGGGAAGAACTGGGGCTCCATGGCAAAGCCGGCACGGAAACCCATGTAGCCGTACTTGCCTTCGGAGTTCACGTAGTTGCCGGTATAGAATTGAGCGCCCGGCATGTCTGTGTATATGTCCACGCACACTCCCTCACGGCCTTTTGCGGTGCATACATGGGAGCCGTTCAGAACATAGTTGTGGTCATATCCTTTGCAGTACTCCAGCTGCCTGCAGGGCGCGTCTATGTCCAGTCCAATGAGCTTGGGGCTGGTGAAGTCAAAGGGCGTGCCGGAAACGGCACGTATCTCGCCGGTCGGAATGGATTCCCCGTCACAGGGGGTAAACCTGTCTGCATACATAGTAAGGGTTGTGTCAAGCACTCCACCCTTCTCCCCGTCCAGACAGAAGTATATGTGGCTTGTGGGAGCCCACAGGGTGTCCTTAGTGGATATTCCGGTATAGAGAATGTTAAACCTGTTTTCCTCCAGGGAGAACTGCACGGACATGTGAAGCTCTCCGGGATAACCTTCATCCCCGTCCGGTGAGACAAGGGACATGGTCAGGGTGCCGTCATCTGTCTCAAAGACGGAGTAGAACTTCCTGTCAAAGCCATCAAAGCCGCCGTGATGGTGGTTTTCTCCCTGGTTTTTGGAAAGGTGGTATGTGGTGCCGTTCAGGGTGAACTGCGCACCACGGATTCTGTTGGCCACACGGCCGACTGTGGAGCCGCAGAACTGGCAGGATGTCACGTAGTGCTCTGCGGACTTAAAGCCCAGGCAAATGTCCTTCTCACCTTCCGGAGTCTTGACCTTGAGGTACTGGACTGCTGCGCCGAAGTCCATTATGCCCACAGACAGAAAATCATTGGAGAGAGTGTACAGATGTACCTCTCTCCCCTTGTATGTATCATATAAAGTCTTCTGGATGGTTGTCATATTATAATGATGTATATGCATGAAAATGCACAGCAGACGGGCAAGGCACCGCAGGGTGCCTTAAAGCTTCTCCACCGTTATCCCGTCTGAGATGCCGGCCTCGTAGAACTTGGCCTCGTAGCCGGTCTCCTCCGTGTACTTGGAAAGTGTGTATGACACAAAGTCCTGCACTGCATCCTTGCGGACAAGAGAGATTGTGCAGCCCCCGAAGCCCGCTCCGGTCATACGGGAGCCTATGCATGCGGGATGGGACTGGGCAATGGATGCCAGGGCGTCCAGCTCGCGGCCGGTTACTTCGTACAGGCGCGAAAGGGATGCATGGGACTCATTGAGGAGCATGCCAAGGATGTCTATGCGCCCCTCCTTCATGCACTGCACGGCAAGGCGCACACGGTCGCACTCCTGCACAACGTGCTGCGCACGGTCACGGACCTTTCCGGACAGGGCATGCTCTGTCTTGCGGAAGGCCTCCGGTGTGAGGTCTGCAAGGCATGTTATGTCCGCGTTGTACTTTTTAAGGGTCTGGAGAGCCTGCTCTGTCTCGGCTCTGCGCTCATTGTACTTGGACTCCACAAGGTTATGCGGCTTGCGGCAGTCTATTATAACCAGAGAATATTCTCCAAGCTCCATGGGAATGTACTCGCACTGGATGGTCTTGCAGTCCAAAAGCATGGCCTTGTTTTCTTTGCCGCATGCGGAGGCATACTGGTCCATTATGCCGCAGTTCATGCCAACGTACTCCCTCTCTGCCCTCTGGGCAAGGAGCGCAATCTCCACGTCAGTTACGGGCTCCTCTGTGAGAGTGCGGAGGGCTGCCAGAGTGGAAACCTCTATGGCCGCACTGGAGGAAAGGCCGGAGCCGAAGGGCACCTTGCAGTCCATGAGCATGTC
>JAJPYR010000031.1 GCA_021204825.1 Clostridia bacterium
AGAAAGAAGACTTCCGAATACGGCAGGCAGTTCAGAGAGAAGCAGAAGGTCAAGAGGATCTACGGCATCCAGGAAGGCCAGTTCAGGGCATACTATGAAAAGGCAGACCGCATGAAGGGCATAACAGGCGAGAACATGCTTTCCCTTCTTGAGCGCCGTCTTGACAACGTGGTATACCGCTTAGGCATAGGTGTGAGCCGTGCGCAGGCAAGACAGCTTGTAAACCACGGACACTTCCTTGTAAACGGCAAAAAAGTGAACATCCCCTCATATATCGTGAAGGCTGGAGACGTGATAGCTGTCAAGGAAAACAAGACAGACAACAAGTTCTTTGAGAACGTGAAGACCTCCAAGGTGGCCAATCTTCCCAAGTGGCTTGAGTTCGACCCTGAGAAGCTGGAAGGCAAAGTCCTGGCGCTTCCTCAGAGAGAGGACATAGACAGCCAGATTTCCGAGCACATGATCGTAGAGCTCTACTCAAAGTAATCCTGCTGCTCCGCACAACACCCATATACAGAAGGAGGAAGTCACATGATCGAAATGGATATGCCCAAGATCTCCGTGGAAGAAAGCGAGTCCCATGCGTATGCAAAGCTCACTGTCGAGCCTCTTGAGAAGGGCTTCGGTCTTACTATAGGCAACTGCTTAAGGCGCATACTTCTTTCCGCTCTTCCCGGCGCGGCGGCGCAGGGCATAAGATTCATGGACGGATCCGTGAAGCACGAATTCTCCGCGGTTCCCGGAATAAGAGAGGACGTGCCTGAGATTATCCTTAACCTCAAGACACTTGCTATAAGGACAGCCGTAACCGACTCCGATTACACGAAGGTTGTCCGCCTCTACAAGGAAGGCCCTTGTGAGGTCACTGCAGCAGACATCCAGTCTGACGCAGAAATAGAAATCATCAACAAAAGCCAGCACATCTGCACGATAGATGACGGCGGAAAGATAGACATGGAGATAACAATAGGACGCGGCCGCGGCTACAAGCCCGCAGACCACACCAGGTCCGACCTTATCGACTACATCCCCATCGACAGCATCTACACGCCCGTAAAGAAGGTCAACTACAATGTGGAGAGCACCCGTGTGGGCCAGAACACAGACCTCGACAAGCTCACCCTTGAAGTATGGACCAACGGAGCCTTCGGCGCGAAGGAGATTGTATCCCTTGCAGCGAAGATCATGCAGGACCACATCAACCTGTTCGTCAACCTTTCCGACAACATCAAGGACATAGACATCCTTGTAAAGCCCGAGGACGACTCAACGCAGAAGATCCTGAAGATGCAGATAGAGGAGATGGACCTGTCCGTCCGCTCATACAACTGCCTGAAGCGCGCCAACATCCACACTATCGAAGACCTCACGAAGAAGACGGAGGACGAGATGCTCAAGGTGCGCAATCTTGGGCGCAAGTCCCTTGATGAGGTAATCATCAAACTTGAGTCCTTAGGGCTCCACTTAGCACAGAAGGAGGACTAATATCATGCCCGGCAAATTACAGAGACCCGCACAGCAGAGAATGGCCCTGATCCGCAACCAGGCTTCAGAGCTTCTGTGGTACGGCAAGATAAAGACCACGAAAGCAAAGGCCAAGGAAGTGCAGTCATATGTAGAGAGAATCATCACCAAGGCCATCAGGGTCTATGATGACAACATCGAGTTTGACATCATCAAGAAGGATTCCAAGGGCAGGGACATCACCGTCAAGGGTGTCAAGGACTCCCCTAAGAAGCTCGCCGTACGCCGTGAGCTCATGGGCAAGCTCCGCGACCTCAAGGAACTGAAGTCCTTCACTGAGAAGAAGTCCGACTACAAGAAGCGCACCGCCGACATCCAGCATCCCCTCATGGAGAAGCTGTTCAACGAAGTGGCGCCCAAGTACGCCCAGCGCAAGGAAGAGACAGGCCAGGGCGGCGGCTACACCCGCATCTACATGCTGGGCACCCGCCGCGGCGACGGAGCCGAAGAAGCCATCATCGAGCTCGTTTAACCTAAGCTCACCAATCCCAAAAAGACCGGCCGGAACATCCCGTTCCGGCTTTTCTGCACCCGGCTTCCTGTAACGGCCTGCCCGCGGGTTGCCATTCCGGTCATTCCGCGGGGGCTCTCACACAGCCCTCTGTCCCGGTAATTTTATACCGCTCTCTGTCATGTGGCTCTCCTGCAATTTCTCCGGAGTTTTTGCACAGCTCCCGGGTCTTTACACTGGTCCGTTTTTCCGTGCGGGAATCTTGATTATGGCTCATGCGGATGCTATAATCATAAGCAGCCGGCAAAGCCGGCCGAAGGGAAGAAGTTATGAGCGATAAAAAGAAGCTGCCCATTGGCGAGATAAGATACAAACTTGCCTCATCCATGTATTATGTGGACAAGACTCTCTTTATCAGGGATTACATTGATAAAAGGGACACGGTTACGCTCATAACCAGGCCCCGCCGTTTTGGCAAGACCCTTACAATGAACATGGTCAGGACCTTCTTTGAAAAGACGGAGGAAGACACATCCGTTTTCTTCAGGGACAAGAAGATATGGTCCTGCGGTGAGAAATACACAAAGGAACAGGGGAGCTGTCCTGTAATCTGGCTTACTTTCAAGGATGTGAAATACTCATCCTGGGACAAAAGCCTGACAGAGGTAGGGTATCAGATCTCAAAGGAGTTCAAACGGCACAAAGAGCTTGAAGCAAGCCCCAGTCTGAGCGATGAGGACAGGCAGACATACAGAATGTTCGTAAGGGAAGAGGCTCCGGAGAACAAAATCATACACTCCGTTGAGATTCTGTCCAGGATGCTTCATGACCACTGGAAGAAAGCCCCTTTGGTTATTATCGACGAGTATGACACCCCCATATCCTTCGCATATTCAAAGGGATTTTATGATGAAGCCATAGAGTTCATGAGGAACTTCTACTCGTCTGCCCTGAAGGACAACGAGGACCTTGGATACGGCCTTCTTACGGGAATACTCAGGGTTTCCAAGGAAAGCCTGTTCAGCGGCCTCAACAACTTCATCCCAAATTCAATACTCAGCACCGACTATGACCAGTATTTCGGCTTCACTCATGATGAAGTGAAGGACATGCTGACCTATTATGGTCTGGAAGACAAGCTGGATGAAGCGTGCGGGTGGTATGACGGCTACAAATTCGGGAATGCTGAGATTTTCAACCCTTGGTCCATATTGAATTATGTGAAGTACGAAGGTGAGCCGGGCATTTACTGGGGAAACACATCTGACAACTCCATAGTAAGGGAATTGCTGACGGAGCCGGACTATCAGACAAGAGAGAAAATCAGGAGCCTTCTTGAAGGCAATTCCGTATCAGCCAGAATAAATGAGAATCTTACATATCCCGAGCTAAAAAAGAACCATGACAATGTATTCAATCTCCTGTTTCTGTCGGGGTATCTCAAAGTTGCCGAAAATAAAGCCTATATGTCTACCGGAACGGCTCCGGCTGCGGTTTACGACCTGGAAATTCCCAACAAGGAAGTGAGATGCATCTATGAGGATGAGATAATCGAAATGTTCACGGATGCGGACGCTCCGCTGTATGACATATGGCCTGCCATTATTGCTGCGGATGAAAAGACTGTACAGAATGAAATAGACCAATTCATCTTCAACACATGCAGCTATCAGAACTCGGGGGAGCTTTTATATCAAGGCATTGTCATTGGCCTGACTGCATTCAAAAGCAGAGAATACTGCATCCGCAGGAAAAGAGAGTCCGGCCTGGGCAGATATGACCTGGAGATGGAGCCCTTAGACAAGAGCAAGCCCGGGGTTGTCTTTGAGGTCGAGTACGCCACACCTGCACAAATGAACAGGGATGCCGGCATCCTTTCCAAGCTTGCGGTGAAGGCTGTATCCCAGATAGACGACAAGAAGTATTGTGCGAATCTCAGAATGCGCGGAGTGAAGGAAATACTGAAAGTCGGCATGGCTTTCAGCGACAAGCAGGTATCCGTCAAAATAGTGCCGGAGCCTTAAACTGACAGTGGAACCAGAAGGGAAGAGAGGCCCCAGATCCTCTGGTTTCCTTCTGTGGGCAACCCCCAAACAACACACTTATGCGGCCTTTAAGGCCGTTCTGGAGGCAAAAACGTGGAAACATTGCAGGCCATTTATACGCGCAGAAGCGTGCGCTTGTTTGACGCCCGTCCCGTAGAGGAGGACAAGGTTCATGAGCTCCTTAAAGCGGCCATGAGCGGCCCCTGCTGCGTCAATGCAAGGGAGTGGGAGTTCATAGTTGTCACGGACAAAGAGAAGCTTTGCAGCATGGCGGACGCCAACGGGCGCCCTGCGCAGCTCCTTAAAAAGGCGCCCCTTGTCATACTGGTCTGCGCAAACCTTAATGAGGCATTCAGGCCCGCGCCGGAATACTATGCCATAGACTGCGCCATAGCCGCGCAGAACATATGCCTTGCCGCCCATGACTTAGGGCTTGGCGCATGCTGGCTGGGCACCTGGCCCCAGATGCAGCGCGTTTCCGCCCAGGCAGCCCTCTTCAATCTGCCGGACCATATCCTGCCCCAGTCCGTCATAGCCATAGGCTATCCTGCATCGCCGCTTCCCACGGATGAGAGGGACCTGTATGACCCTTCCAAGGCTCACTTTGGCGGCTGGGAATCATAGTGTCCGGGCTGAAACAGGCATACATATCGCATTCAGGACCATTTTTATATGCCGGGAAAGGCTGTAAGACAATTTCCTGCAAATGATTCAAAATGTGACGCACAGTCTGCCATGTGAGAAAACACATTGACATCAATCCTGCTTTAGGATATAATTTAGATGCAAAATCTTGTGATGGGAGTATGGATATGAAAGAGCTTATTGACCAGGTAAACGGTCTTCCGCTTGTTGTGAAAATCATTCTGTGCATCCCTGCTATTGAAATCTTTTACGGCGTATGCCGCATCATACAGGGTATTAACAAGAATGATGTTCTCTGGATAGTTTTAGGCATCCTTACAATCATACCCGGCGCATTCTTCATGTGGATCATTGATGTGATATGGGTACTTCTGTACGGACATGCCATCCTGCTTGGCGATAAGATGTTCGGCTGACTGCCGCAGCTTTTCAAGCGGTACAGACCCGGGTTCAAGCCCGGGCTTTTTATTTATGCAACCCGCACAAACGTAAGCGTCTTAAAATCGGCATATAGAATCGGCCCTGAAGCGGTGGTATAATGA
>JAJPYR010000097.1:0-8295 GCA_021204825.1 Clostridia bacterium
ACCGCCTGTACAGCCTGGACAAGGCAGTGACTTATGACGAGCTGGACGCCTTCTTTACAAGAATAAGCAAGATTGTCCCGGAGCCGGAGTATACGGTGGAGTACAAGTTTGACGGCCTCACAATGTGCCTTACGTACGAGGACGGCATCTTCGTGCGCGCCACGACAAGGGGCAACGGAACAGAGGGAGAGGACGTAACCAGGCAGTGCCTCACCATAAAGAGCTTTCCGCTTGCAATAGACTATCCCGGCACAATAGAAGTGCAGGGCGAGGCTGTCATACCCTTGAGCACTCTTGCCAGATACAACGAGACCGCGAAGGAGCCCTTGAAGAACGCCCGCAATGCAGCCGCAGGAGCAATACGCAACCTGGACCCCAAGGTTACCGCAGAACGCCGCCCGGAGATCATATTCTACAACATCAACTACCTCTCCGGCGGGGAGGTCATGTCCCAGACGGAGCAGATAGACTTCCTCAAGGCCAACGGCTTCAAGGTGTACCCGTTCCTGCGCCTCTGCAGAACGCCGGATGAAGTGAAGAGTGCCATAGAGGAGATAGAGGTCTCCAGGAGGAAGATAGACGTTCTTACGGACGGGGCCGTTGTGAAGCTCAACAACGCTGAGTACCGCGGAAGGATAGGATACACGGACAAGTTTCCCAAATGGGCCGTGGCATACAAGTTCGAGGCCGAGGAAGTGGAGACAACTGTCCGGGACGTAATATGGCAGGTGGGAAGGACCGGAAAACTCACGCCGCTTGCCATCGTAGACCCTGTGGACCTTGCGGGTGCAACCGTGCAGCGCGCCACGCTCAACAACTACGGCGATTTGCAGAAGAAGGACGTCAAGGTGGGCTCCAAGGTTCTCATCCGCCGCTCAAACGAGGTCATACCGGAAATCCTGCGTGCCACGGAGCACGTGGAGGGCAGCATTGACGTGGAGAAGCCTTCAGTATGCCCGTACTGCGGAAGCCCTGTGTATGAGAACGGGGCCAACATATTCTGCCCCAACAAGTACTGCCGCCCCAGGGTAATACAGAAGGTGGCCCATTTCGCCTCAAAGGACGCCATGAACATAGACGGCGTGTCTGAGATGACGGCAGCAAGCTTTTATGACTGCCTGGGCCTTAGGGAGTGCTCAGACCTCTACACATACACTCCCATGGACCTTCTCTGCGTGGACGGTTTCAAGGACAAGAAGATATTCAACACTCTGTCGGCTATAGAAAACAGCAAGAACGCCACCCTGGACCGCTTCATATACGCTTTAGGGATTGGCGGCATAGGCAAGGTGGGGGCAAGGGATCTTTCGCGTGTCTTTGCGGACATGGATGCCCTCTCAAAGGCCACAGCGGAGCAGCTTGTCTCTCTGGAGAACATAGGGGACATAACGGCAAACCAGATAGTGTCCTGGTTCGCATCGGAGGACAACAAGGCGGAGCTTGCGCGCCTTAAGGCGGCGGGCATAGACCCCAGGCGCACGGTAAAGGTGACCGCAGGCGCATTCAGCGGGCAGTATGTCGTAATCACAGGCACTTTAACCAGCTACAAGAGGTCCGAGGCGCAGAAGATCATAGAGTCCATGGGCGGCGAGTGCCAGTCTGCCGTAACGGGCAAAACCACGCTGGTCATTGCCGGCGAGGCAGCAGGCTCCAAGCTTGCCAAGGCCAAATCTTTGGGCGTTCGCATAATAGATGAGGCGGAGTTCCTCAACATAATAAACCAGACCGCGGATGCTGCAGAAGGCTCTGCAGAGGATGCAGAGGGCACGGATACGGATGCAGATACAGATACAGATACAGAAGACATGGCGTAACAAAAAAAGGCCCTTTTAAGGGACTTATGTGCGCTTTTAAGCCCTGTACGGCCTGGCAGGGCCAGCAAAGCCCCGGAGGGCAAATGAAGGGCGGGCCGAAGGCCTTGGCAAAAACAGTCACTGAATGAGGGAAATGAAGGAATGCCCCCTTGCGAACGGGGGAGCGGATATAGTATAATGACGGGGATCCGGAGGATGAGATTGCAATGGCGAAGCAGGCAAAGAAAGCAAAGACGGCAGATACGGTAGAGATAGACGGTGAGCTTTTAAACTTCGTGAATTATGCGGTGTATTACTGCAGAATTCCGCTGTTCACTTCATTCAAGATATTCAACAGGTCCGCGGAGACCGCTCAGGACCTGACGGTAAAGATAACGGGCTCCACAGGGCTCATAATGCCGCAGGACATCAGCATAGAGGAGATACCTGCGGAGAGCAGCATAGAGGTTGCACCGCAGAACCTTTTAAACCCCAAGTACCTTGCGGACAGGGATGAGCCGGAGCAGTGCGATGTCTCCGTGCAGGTCTTAAAGGGCAAGGCAGAGGTATGCAACATAACCGCAGGCGTCCAGGTTCTTCCCATGGACTTCTGGGGAGGCGCAGAGGACAATGCGGAGCTTCTCTCCTGCTTCGTGCGCCCCAGGATGGCGGACTGCCAGAAGATTCTTGCGGAGGCAGGGCTTACATTGAGCACATGGGGCTATTCAAAGGAGTTTACAGGATATTCCGGCAATGACAAGACGGCAATACGTTCAGTCCTTGCATCCGTATACGCAGCGGTGCGCAAACAGAACATAGAGCGCGTTCCGCAGCCGGACATAACCGCACCCTTCTCAGCAGGCGGCATAGCGTCCCTTCTGGAGAACAGGAAGGCCACGCCTATGGAGATGGCCATCTTCGTTGCCAGCTGCCTTGAGGCCGCCAAGCTCAATCCCGTTATCCTCTTCGGCAAGGAGAAGGTTGCCGTGGGCGCATGGCTGTACGGAAGCTGCTTCTCTTCATCCACGGATGATGACATGGGCATGGTGGAGAAGTACATAGCCGCTGGCGTCAACAACCTCGCCATCTTTGACATAGATGACGTCTTCCAGTTCAAAAAAGCCGCATATGACCTCTCAGAGTCCCATTTTTCGGACAAGCTCAAGGCAAAGTCATATGACCTCATTCTGGACATCAAGAGATGCCGCATAGGCGGATTCTTCCCTCTGCCCTTGAAGATAAAGACATCCGCAGGGTATGAGCTTTTAAAGGATACGGACTCATCATATGATGAGAAGCCGCAGGAGATCATAGACGCCTCCAGGTATGAGTATGACAAGACGGTCACAAGGGACACTAACTGGGCCCGCCGTCTTTTGGACCTCACCCAGAAGAACAACCTGCTCAATTTCCGCTATAAGAAGGACTGCTTCCATGTAAGGTGCGCGGACCTGGATGCCTTCTTCAAGCGCATGGATGAAAAGGGCAGGTTCACCGTGCTTCCCACAGACGGCCTGGTGCAGGACACCTTCTTTGACACCGCCAAGAGCCTCAAAAAGAGTGCGGAGCTCATAGACATAGAGCTCGGGGACGGCAAGATGCGCACCTTCCAGTCCCCCGGGGACGTGCAGGAAGCGGCATCATCGCTTATCAGAAAGAACAAGGCGGCGGAGGAAGAGGCAGGATGCAGCACCCTGTACCTTGCCACAGGCTTCCTGCGCTGGAAATATGACTCGGATAAGGAGTTCAAGTATGCGCCCCTCGCGCTTACTCCCGTAACCCTCACCCGCCAGAAGACACAGGGCGTGCAACTCTTTGTGGGCTCCGGATGCGAAGTGAACACAACCCTTCTGGAATTCCTCAAGCAGGAGTTCGGCGTGGATGTGAGGGGCGTGGAAGGCAAGGGTCTCTCCCCCAAGGAGATCATAGCCGTCTTCAGGGCCAAGACCGTGGATATGAAGGACTGGATGGTGTATGAGGACGTGTATGTTGCTCAGTTCACATTCGCCAGATATGCCATGTGGGCGGATGTGAAGTTCAATATGGATGAGTTCGGCAAGAACGAGCTCATCTCCAGCCTCATCTCCAACTCCAACAACCTCACTAACAACAAGCTCGTGTCCGTTTCGGAGGATGATTCGGACCCCTGCGATGTGCTCACGCCGCTTCCCAGCGACAGCACCCAGTACTCTGCGGTGGCGGAGGCGGACAAAGGCACCACGTTCGTCCTTCACGGCCCTCCGGGAACCGGCAAGAGCCAGACAATAACCAACATGATTGCCAACTCCCTGTACCACGGCAAGCGCGTGCTCTTCGTTGCGGAGAAGCAGGCCGCCCTGCAGGTGGTAAAAAAGCGTCTGCAGGACATAGGGATAGGGGACTTCTGCCTTGAGCTCCATTCCGGAAAGTCAGCTGACAAGGGAGAGATAGTCAAGAACATAGAAAACACTCTGCTGCTCACGGCCCAGCCTGCGGATGACCAGTTCGCTTCAAAGGGCGAGGAGATAGTCCGTGTCCGTGATTCCCTCAAGGCGCCACTGGAGGCCCTGCACAAAAAGCGCGGCTTAGGCGTGTCCGTATATGAGGGCATCATTCTGTACATGCAGAACAGGAACGCCCCGGAGCTCGTAAACATAGAGAGCACCTTCTATGACTCCCTCACGGCCAAGAAGCTTGCGGACTACGAGGGCATGCTCATGGATGCCCAGGCGGCGGCAAAGGAGTGCGGTGGCATATACCGCTCACCGTTCTCGGACGTCAACATCACAGAGTGCACCGCGGGCGTCAAGACGGCCGTCACATGCGCGGCCGAGGTCCTTTTAGCCGAGCTGAAGCATCTCAAGAACTACACCGGCCTGTTCCTGGACACCTTCAACCAGAAGATAAACACCTTCACGTACAAGAAACTGGATGCCCTTGTGGAGATAGCAAGGACCCTCCGGGACGGGGATCTTTCCCTGTTCTACACATGCGATGAAGAGGCCTTCTACAAGTTCTTCAACGGAAGCCTCAAGTATGATATAGAGACGGACAAGTGGCTCAAGAACTTCAGGGACCTGCCGTCCCTTGTCAATGACCCGGATGACATAGAGAAGGAGATAGACAACTGGGGCGAAAACCACAGGGCTTCAAAGATGCTGAAAAAGAACCTGGACCGTCTGCCCAAGCTCATAACCGGCGGGTACCTTAAGGAAGACGATGAAGTGGAGTGGCTGCGCCACGCGTGCGAGATAGAGAAAGCGCGCACCCGCCTGCTCACCAACACGTCCCTTTCAAAGAACTTCACAGGATTCATGGGCGGCATAAACGACAAGAAGCGCAATGACTTCATGCGTCCTCTCCGCCGTTTCCATGACCTCTGCGGACAGGTCTTCATGGACTACAACGCAGACTCCTTTAACAGCGTCTGCATACAGACCTCAGACGGCACCATAAAGCCCCTTTTGGACGGCTTCATCTCAGCCGCCGCCTCATTCCGCAAGTCCGCGGACGCCTATATGGACATCATACAGGCAGACACGAAGCAGACTCTGGACGAGGATATCTTCGATTATTACTCCAGAAAGTGCACAGCCCTTCTGGACAACATAGACATGCTGCCCGCCTGGTGCGGCTACCGCATGGCAGCTAAGAAGATGAACGATTCCGGCCTCACCTTCATGACGGATGCCATGGAGAGCGGGCGTGTGTCCGGAGACCAGATATTAGGCTCCTTCCGCAAGAATGTATACCGCAACTTCATACGCGCCAACATAATCTCGGATGACGTTCTCTCGCAGTTCTCAGCCAACGTTCTGGACGAGAACGCAGCCACATTCTCACGCCTTCTGGATGAGTTCGTGGCCCTTACCAGGAACGCCATACGCACAACGCTTATAGCCAATCTTCCCAACGACACCACAGACGGGCCGCTTGCCCTGGACCTTATGGCCTTCCGCAGGCGCACAAAGAACCTCAAGACCTTCAACCTCCGCACGCTGTTCACCGAGTGCGGGTCCCTTATGAAGGTGGTGGCTCCCTGCATGCTCATGAGCCCCATAACCGTCTCCCAGTACCTGCCGGCGGATGCAAACCTGTTCGACATCGTAATCTTCGATGAGGCCTCCCAGATTCCCACATGCGAGGCTGTGCCTTCCCTTGCCCGTGCAAAGAGCGCGGTAATAGTGGGGGACCCCAACCAGATGCCGCCCACTTCATTCTTCATGAGCGGTGCGCAGGACGAGGAGCACCCTGAGGCAGAGGACCTCGACTCCGTCCTGGATGACTGCCTTGCCCTCGGCATCCCCCAGAAGCACCTGATCTGGCATTACCGCTCCAAGCATGAGAGCCTTATAGCCTTCTCCAACATCATGTACTATTCATCCAAGCTGTGCACATTCCCGTCCCCGGACGCCCTGGACAGCAAGGTAAAGCTCCGTTATATAGAGAACGGCGTATATGACAGGGGCATGACCAAGTGCAACAAGAAAGAGGCCGAGGCTCTTGTGGAGGAAGTCATCCGCCGCCTCAAGGACGAGCGCCTGAAGCGCTCTTCCATGGGCATCGTAACTTTCTCCACGCCCCAGCAGATTTATATAGACAGGATGCTCTCAAGGCGCATAGCTGCCGAAGGCCTTGAAGAGGCCGCATATGAGCGTGAGGAGCCGCTGTTCATAAAGAATCTTGAGAACGTGCAGGGCGATGAGCGCGATGTAATCCTGTTCTCCATCTGCTACGGCCCGGACAACAACGGCCGCATATCCCTCAACTTCGGGCCCCTCAACCAGTACGGCGGCTGGCGCCGCCTCAACGTAGCCGTGTCCCGAGCCCGCGAGGAGATGGTGGTCTTCTCATCCATGCGCTACTCGCACATAGACATGTCCAGAACGGCCTCCCGAGGCGTAGCCGGCCTCAAGGCTTTCCTTGAATTCGCAGAAAAGGGCCGCACAAGCCTCTCCGTCAAGTCTGACCAGATGATCATAAACCGCCAGGGCATAGGCAAGTATATAGCAGAGGAGCTCTCCGGATACGGCTATGACTGCCGCTGCGATGTGGGCGTCTCAGACTTCAAGATAGACGTGGCGGTAGTGGACCCGGACAACAAGCACAACTTCATCCTCGCAGTCCTCTGCGACGGCACCCGCCAGTTCTCCGTCAAGGACCGCTCCGTAATGCAGGTCCAGACCTTGAAGCGCAACAACTGGAACGTCATCCGTCTCTATACCATTAACTTCTACAACAATCCCAAGCGTGAGATAAAGAAGATCAAGGACTATCTTGACAAGCTCACCGGCCGCGGCAAGGACGTCTCTGCATCCGGCTTTGCAAAGCCCTACAAGACGGCAAAGCTTGAGCCAAAGACCGTGGACCCCAGCTATATCTTGAGCTCCGACAACGATGCCGATGTCATAAAGACCATCAAGGCCATTGTGACAGCCGAAGAGCCCATATCCTCACAGTTCCTTATAAAGCGCATCCTGTCCGCATACGGCATCCCGCGCCTCAGCTTAAAGCTCGAGGCCAAGCTCAAGTCCCTCATATCCGGCTGCGGCTTCTCCTCCGTGGACATGTGCGGCAACACCTACTACTACAAGACAAACAAGCTGTTCCTCTTTGACCGCTACCGCACCGAGACCGGAACGCCCTTGCGCACGCAGGACACCGACTTCACGCCCTTTGACGTCATCTCCGCCGTGCGCGGCATCCTCCAGTGCAAAGTGAGCCTGTACATGGACGAGCTCGTACCTCTTGTGCTCAAGGAGCTCAAGGTGCCCCGCCAGACGGACAAGCTCGTGTCCTTCACGCAGTCATGCATAGACGAGGGCGTAAAACGCAGTCTTTTCATACGTTCAATTTCGGACCGCATTTCCCTGGCCTGATCCGCCATTTTTCAGCACATATTCGCCGATTTTGCCTATAAAACCGTACAATCTGCCGAACGCTGTCTAAAAAATTGCAATCTCACATAGTAAAATTGCAATATATAAACGCAGCTGCAAGTGCTATAATTATGGGTAATAAAAAGCCGGGCGAAAAGCCGGGTTCTTAACATGACATTTTTCTAACACTATAGACATTTTCCTACGGAAAAAGGGAAGGAGGGTATTGCTCTCCTTCTCTTTTTGCCATCCGGGCAAAGCATGTTTGACGTGCAGGAAATTTCAAGGCCCGCCATGTGTCAATGATATCAAACGACACTTGCAATCCAATGCCGGATACTATATTGTATTTGATATTTGTATTTGATAATTTCAAAATATATATCATATAAAAAATCATACATCATATAAATAATTTTATATATCATATATAAAATAAGCATGACATATATAAAGACTTATATAAGATATAAAAACTGATATGAGTGAGGCCGGTATAAACATACATACAGGCCAGTGTAAAAGCGGGACGCCTCGTAAAAGAGACGCCCCGCCTTTATCAATTATCCGGAGACATTATGCGCTTTTCTTAAGATCTGAGTCCGTGCCGGACTTTGCAGCTTTTGCGGCCTCTTTGGCGGCCT
>JAJPYR010000097.1:8395-22339 GCA_021204825.1 Clostridia bacterium
TTAAGATCTGAGTCCGTGCCGGACTTTGCAGCTTTTGCGGCCTCTTTGGCGGCCTTCTTCTCAGCAAGGGCCTTGTCCCTTTCGGCTTTGGCCGCCTGGTACTTGGCCTCTTCTTCATCGAAGTTGAGGCCTTCCTTGTCGCATTTTGCCTTGAGCTTAGCTTTGCGGGCTTCCTCAGCCTTGCGGGCCTCGATGATGTCCATGTAGCAGTCACCCATTTTGATGATAATCTTGCGGGGGCACTTGGAGACGCAGGTGTAACAGCCGGTGCACTTTTTGTAGTCTATGACGGGAAGGTTGTCCACCATGGTGATGGCCTTCTGAGGGCAGTTGCGCGCACACATGCCGCATCCTATGCAGCCTACCTTGCATGAGTTCATGACTTCCTTGGCACGGCAGTGGGATGAGCATGCGATGAAGATTTTGGCGGACTGGGGGACACGCTCTATGATGTGCTTGGGGCAGGTTGCTATGCAGGTTCCGCAGGATACGCAGCGGTCTATGTTGACCTCCGCAAGGCGGTCTACGACACGTATCGCCTTGGACGTGCAGACAGACTGGCAGTCCCCGCAGCCTAAGCATCCGAAACGGCAGTCCTTGTCCCCGCCCAGAAGGGTTATGGTGGAGGCGCAGGACTGGTTGCCCCTGTATGCGAACTTGTACTTGCAGTTCTCAAGTCCGCCGTGGCACTTTACGACAGCCACCGTAGGCTCTTCTTCCGCAACTTCCACACCGAGGAGCTTGGCTATCTCGGCCTTCTTCTCAGGAGAGGTTACGTGGCAGTCCGAAAGGTTGCCGGTCCCGTTGGCAAGCTTTTCGGCGAAGCCGGAGCATCCGGAGCATCCGCAGCCGCCGCAGTTGGCGCCTGCGAGGTTGTTGAGAATCTTCTCAACCTTCTCATCCACATCCACGTGGAAGAACTTGCCTACAACCAGGATAAGGATTACGAGAACAATGGCTATGGCCGCGAATATGCCGGCCACGATGCCTATAGTCTTCCAGGTTTCAACCGTTATTGCGAGTAAATTCAGGTTCATGCTCCGGCCTCCTATATGACTATGGATCCGAAGATCGTGAACGCCATGCAGATAAAGGATGCGGTAACCATTGAGATGGGGAACCCTTTGAGGGCTTTCGCATTCTTAGTGTAGTTGAGCTTCTCGCGCATTCCGCTCATAAGGATCATGACAAGGGTGAAGCCTATTCCTGCGCATACAGCGTACAGGAGGGCCCAGCCGTAGTTCATTGTGAATCCTTCGCCGATAATGGACTCCATGGAGCTCGTGTTTATGAGGAGCTCTGTGACACCCAGGACGGCGCAGTTTGTGGTTATGAGGGGAAGGTAGATGCCCATGGCGTTGTAGAGGGACGGGGAGACCTTCTGCAGAATCTTCTCAAGCATCTGCACGAGAACGGCGATGATGAAGATGAAGAATATTATCTCGAGGAAATCTATCCCCAGGGGCACCATGACGTACTCATACAGCGGCCATGTAACCGCTGTGGCCAGGAACATTACTATCGTTACAGCTATGCCCATGCCGCCTGCGGATGACACGTGCTTGGATACGCCCAGGAAGGGGCAGATGCCGTACGTCTTTACGGTAATGAAGTTGTTTGTGAGAACTGCCGCGAGTATTACGGCAATAGCAGCTAATCCAGCGCTCATACTGCGTCACCTCCCACAGTTTCTTCTCTGTTTTCCAGCTCATCCGTGAGCATATGCATTCTCTTTTCCCTGCTCTTCTTTTCCTTGCTGTGGCGGGTTACGGCGTCCATGATGGCTGTGAAGGCAGCTATGCAGAGGCCGTATACGATGAATGAGCCGGCGGGAGTGGCGAACATGCTCATCTTGAAGCTCCAGATCTGTGCTCCGAAGATGGAGCCCTTGCCGAGGAACTCGCAGATGCAGCCCATGATGGTAAGGGCGAACGCAAAGCCGAAGCCTGTTGCCAGGCCGTCCACGGCACTCTCTGCAACGGTGTGCTTTGAGGCGAACGCTTCGGCACGTCCCAGGATTATGCAGTTGACTACGATGAGGGCCAGGAAGCCGCCCAGAGCCTCGTACAGCGACGGCACGTATTTGTCCAGGAAGAACCTGGCAAAGGTTACGAGGGTCGCTATTATTATGATATAGGCCGGTATGCGCACATCGTTGGGGATGAGCTTGCGGAGAGCCGATATGATTATGTTGGAGAGGGTGAGGATGACCACTACCGTAAGGCCCATGCCCATCGCATTGAACGCGGATGATATGAGGCCCAGAGTAGGACAGGTGCCCAGAACCAGCATGAAGGTCGGGTTGTTGAAGATGAGGCCGTCAAGCGTTATCTTCTTGTACTTTGCGGCGGTTGTATTCATGCGGCCACCTCCTCACTCGTTGCTGTGGCAGCGAGATAATTGTTTACGAACTCTATGGCTCCGTTCACTGCGTTGCAGACGCCCCTGTAGCTCTTTGAAGCTCCCGTGGAGATGTACATGTCTCCGTGGTTTGTGGAGCCGTTGGCGTAGCCGTATGAGTATACGATGCCGTCCTCATAGTCCACGCTGAACTGCTCAAAGTTGGCGTCCGAGAGATTGGAGAGGAAGGACTCGCCGGAGTTTTCTGAAGACTGTGCAAGCACAGTGCCTATGCCGGTGACCTTGGCGCCGTCATCCTTGACGACAATCCACGTCACGACGCTTCCGCCGTATCCGCCCTTTCCTGAGGCCTTTACCACATAATCCCCGTTGTCCACGGAGTAGAGGGTAGTTATGGTGGAGTAGTCATATTCAAGGGATACGGAGTCCGGAATCTGGTCCGTGATGTCATCTGCGTGAACGTCTTCATCCGTATAGAGCTTTGCGATTGCCCTGTCCGTGCGCTCAGCGTCCGATACAGCGAACAGGGAGTTGCAGAATGTAAGGAATATGCCGCATATAAGCACGATTATAAGGATTACGATGATGCACTTGAAGGCCTTCCCGTGGAAGAATTCTTTAGCTGTCATTTCGTAGCCTCCTTTGTCCCGGCATCCTTTGCTGCGGCTTTCTCAGCCTTGGGTGCCTTGACTTTCTTTTCCTTGACATAACCGAAGGGATGAGGGATGCAGTATCTGTCCAGAAGGTGGGTTATGATGTTGCATATCATGATCACGAAGGAGACAACCTCAACGTGCGTGAAGTAGCGCAGAAGCGAGGTAAGCACTCCCAGTATGATATAGTAGATTATCTGGCCCATGCGGCTCTTGGGAGATGTTACATAGTCCGTTGCCATGAACACGGCTCCGAAGAAGAGTCCGCCGGAGAAGGTGATGTCCAGGGCTGTAAGTCCGTTGAATCCGTACAGCATCCAGGTGATGACGAATGTCACGCCGATGTACAGAACGGGCTGCCACCACTTGATGACCTTGCGGATGATGAGATATACGCCGCCTACGATTATGGCAAGCTTGCATGTCTCGCCTATGGATCCGGTGATTCCTGTGCCGAGGAATATATCAAGGAAGGAGGCGTTTGTCGTGCCTGCGTCTCCGATAAGGTCCGTGAGCACTGTGGCGCTGGTGTTGATGACTCCGTTGTCCACAACGGCTCCTACGGCATTGGTTACTATGCCGCCCATTGTGGCTGAGAAGCAGAGGAGCATGAAGACACGGCCTGTGGCTGCAGGGTTTACAAGGTTCTTGCCTGTGCCTCCGAAGAGCATCTTTACTATGATGATGGAGAAGGCGGAGCCGAGGAGGACTTCATAGAAGTGGACGGAGGAGGGGACTATAAGGGCCAGGATCAGGCCGGTCACTATGGACGTGAAGTCAAACTGGTGCAGGAAGTCCTTGCACACCTGCTTCGCATCCTTGCATTTTCTCGCAAAGCCGCCCTTGGCTATGAAGTAGTAAATGAATTCGCATATCACGGCCGCAAGGACGGATGTGATGATGGTTATGAACGCATCCAGACGGTAGTACACGATGCCCATGACAGTGCATGGAAGCAATGCTATGATTACGTCCAGCATTATCATCTTGGTTGTTCTGCGGCTCTTCACATGAGGGGGCGTTGAGATGATTACAGTGTTGTCCATGCCTTAATCCTCCTCACTTTTTCTTGCCGCGCATCGCGGCCTTCGTGGCACGTATGCTCTGTATGAGCGGCCTGCGTGCGGGGCAGATGTAATCGCATGCGCCGCACTCTATGCATGAAAGCGTGTTGCCGTATTTTGCCGCCGCCTCGTAGTCCCCGGCCGTTGCATAGAACGCCGTGTTCATGGGAAGCAGGTGCATGGGGCAGACCTCTGCGCACTTGCCGCAGTTGAGGCAGGGAGTGGGGTCATCCCTTTTGGCCTCCTCAGGGGACATGAGCAGAATTCCGGACGTTGTCTTGTGGGTATATACATCATATGTGGAGAGCGCAATGCCCGTCATGGGGCCGCCCTGGACGACCTTCAAAGGCTTCACCTTTTCGCCGCCGCAGTAATCCACAATCTCCTTGATGGAAGTGCCTATGCGGACCCACAGGTTCTTTGGCTGCATGACCGCCTTTCCTGTGACCGTTACAATCCTTTCCACATGGGGCTTACCCTGCTCTATGGCCTCGCAGGATGCAAAACATGTCGCAACGTTCTGCACAACGACGCCGCTGTCCGCAGGAAGCTTCCCTAAGCCCACCTTTCTGCCGGTGCAGACGTATATGAGCTGTTTCTCGCCGCCCATGGGGTATCTCTTCTTGAGAATCACGGGCTGGATGTCCTCATACGGCTCAAAGGCTGCTATTGCGTCCGGCTTGTTGGCCTCTATGCCTATGATGATGTTTGTGACGTCCAGGGACCTGGCAATATACCGTGCGCCCCTCACAATCTCGTCCGTATGCTCCAGCATGAGACGGTGGTCGCAGGTGAGATAGGGCTCGCACTCCGCGCCGTTGACAATGAGGGTGTCCACAGGGGACTTGGGCGAGATCTTGATGGCCACAGGGAACCCGGCGCCTCCGAGTCCGACTATTCCGCAGTCCCTGATCCTCTGCTTGATTGCCTGCGGGGTGAGGTCTTCATCCTTCATGGGCTCGAAGTACTTCTTGTCATCGCGGCCGTCATTCTCAATGAAGATGAACTTCTCCGTAGCTCCGCTTGCTCCGACAAGGTCCTTGATGTCCGTGACCTTTCCGCACACACTCGCGAAGACGTCTGACGATATGGCGCCGTCCTGGCGGGCGATAACCTCTCCTATGGAGACATCCTGCCCTATTTCCACGACAGGAACCGCCGGCTTGCCCAGTGACTGCGAGCATGAGATTGCCACCACCTTGGGTGCCGGCATGACCTCGGTCTCACACTTGTTGGACAGGTACTTCATGTCGTGCGGATGCACTCCCCGGAAGAAGGCCTTGCATTTTACTGCTTTCACATTTTACCTCCGGATATAACAACTATATACAAAAGACGTAGCACGCCTCACGGCATGCCGCCTATAATTCCAGATTCATTTCATCCGCCGCCGCACAGTCCAGTGCCTCAGCGTTCCCTGCGCCTTCTGCAGACGGCGCCTCACTGCCGTCCGGCGCGCTGCCAGCTGCAGAAACATCTGCAGAGGCTTCCGTGTCTGCAACAGCAGCTGAAGCACCTGGTGCAGCAGTTTCCGCTGCCTGCCCTGCGGACTCTTTGGCAATCTCCTTGTATTTCTGCCTGGAGTATATGACCTTGAGGAACACGGACCTGGGAACTCCGCGGAAGATGAGCAGGACCACAGCGCCTATAACCGCTCCGGACAGGATGCCCACAAGGGCAAGGACGGGCATGTAGCCGAACATAAGCACAGACCCGGAAAGGGCTGCGAAGACTGCGCACTGGGTTATGTTGTGCGCTGCGGCTGCGGCTATGGAGACGGACATTATGGAGATTTTCGGGTACACAAGGTATATGAGGATGGAGGAAACGGCCATGGAGACCACTCCGCCCGTGAAGCTGTACAGCACGGCAGAGAAGTTGCCTGCAAACAGGGCCCCGAAGATTGTGCGGATGATTACGACTGCGAAAGCTTCGACAGGCGTATACATCAAAAGAGCCGTAAGCGAGAATATGTTGGCAAGACCAAGCTTCGCCCCCGGTATTATAATGGGCGGAAGCAGGTTCTCCAAAAGAAAGCACACTAAGCTCAGTGCTGTGAGAATGGCCACCGCCGCTATCTTTTTAGCTGCCGGCTTTTCACTAGACATACACAAATTATACACTGAAACGTCAAAATAGTAAATAGGTAGAGGGAATTTTGGACCCGCCGCCGGGTCAATGCCGTTCAATTTTCAAACATATTGACATTTTTGCAATAAAAACGGCCTTTTATTGCGTTCCATATGGTCTAAATCTTCACATATATCGTTAATTCCATACTCATATCCGCTCTGCCCGCCCCTGTGCAGACGGCATCCGTATGAGGCGCCTTCAGGCCTTGGAGGGAGATGCCCCTCCATGGCCCTGTGTGCAGGCCGCACAAGGCCTTCAAAAGGCTCTGGGAGCCCATTGGAAATTTTAATATACAGCGTGTGGCAAAAGTGTATGTCAGCCGGGAAGCAGAATGCACAAAACACAATATATTGTGGTCCAGGGTAAATTTGGGCACAAAATATGGAATATATTGCTTGACAAGCATACAGGGGCGGACTATAATATGCGTTGTAATTGAAGTGGCGGGCAGTGACTGACGATGATGCGGGTGTACGCGGTGGAGCTGCTTGCCGGGACTAAGCCGTTTCGTCTGGGCTGTTCATGAAAGTGACAGCCCATATATTTTGCACTTTAAACGGAGGAGACAGGGATGCTTGGACGCATTCATTCATTTGAAAGCTTCGGCACTGTAGACGGCCCGGGGATACGCTTTGTGGTATTCATGCAGGGCTGCCCCATGCGCTGCGCATACTGTCATAATCCGGACACCTGGTGCCTCACCGGCGGAAAGCTTATGGAGTCCTCAAAGGCAGCCGCAGAGGCCATGAAGTACTACAGGTACATAAAGAACGGCGGTGTGACGGTGACCGGCGGTGAGCCCCTTCTGCAGAGGGCGTTCGTTGCGGAGCTCTTTGAAGAGCTGCATGCTGAGGGCCTGCACACGGCCCTGGACACGTCCGGGATAACCTTTGATTACAGAGACAGGTACGTCATAGAGGAGCACAACAGAGTCCTGGAGAACACGGATCTGGTGCTTCTGGACATAAAGCATATAGACAACGATAGGCACATTAACCTTACAGGCAAGCCCAATGACAACATCCTGGCCTTCGCGCGCTATCTGGACATGATAGGCAAGGACGTCTGGATCCGCCATGTGCTTGTCCCGGGGCTTACGGACAAGGATGAGTACCTTCACCGCCTCAATGACTTCATCTCAACCCTCTCCAACGTGAAGAAGGTGGAAGTGCTTCCGTACCACACAATGGGCGAAGTTAAGTATGAGCAGATGGGAATGGATTACAGGCTCAAGGGCATAAATCCCCCCACAGCTGCCCGTGTGGAGAATGCAAGACGCATCCTTGGAGCAGACGGAGCGCACATCTCCGGGGAAACAGGCCATTCGGACGGCAGGGGGAGTGCGGTATGAAGGCTCTGGAAGGGATAAACATCGTAGAGATATCCGGCGTCGGATGCCCGGGCTGCATGGCGGCAATGCCTGAAGCCCGCCAGGCAGCAGAAGAGCTGGGCGTGGGGTTTGTAATCATAGACGCGGAAAAGCGTGAGGACATACCGGCCGGATGGAGCATAGAGAGGGTGCCCGCAATATTCCTTGCGGACGGCGAGACAGAGATCTTCAAGTGCTACGGCTTCCAGCCGGAAGAGATACTGTACCTGTGTGCGGAGGACGCCCTCCGGAAGTACCTGAGCGCGAAGGGAGAGAGCACGCCGTCCTGAAAGGCCGGCATATATGGGCCGTTCATGAACGGATTTTGGCCGTTCAGACAGCATGCAAGCGGCCATACAGCAACGGAGTCTAGCAATGAAATACAAGCAGTGGGAAGGGTTCAGACCCGGCGAGTGGTGCGAAGAGATAGATGTAAGAGGGTTCATACAGGCGAACTACACCCCTTATGAAGGGGATGAAAGCTTCCTTGAGGGCCCTACGGACGCTACAAAAAAACTCTGGGCGGAGTGCATGGAGCTTTCCGCGCAGGAAGATGCCAAGGGCGGCGTCCTGGATGCGGAGACATCCGTAGTATCCTCGCTCACATCCCATCCCGCAGGATACATAGACAAGGACCTGGAAAAGATAGTAGGGCTCCAGACGGACAAGCCCCTGAAGCGTGCCCTGCACGTGTACGGCGGCATACGCATGGCCACAGAGGCCCTGGAGATGTACGGGTACAAGATAGACCCCAGGGTCACCGAGATCTTCACCAAGTACCGCAAGACACACAACGAAGGTGTCTTTGATGTCTACACCCCCGAGATGCGCCGCGCGCGCCATGCCCACATTCTCACGGGACTTCCGGACACATACGGCCGCGGCCGCATAGTAGGCGATTACCGCCGCATTGCCTTATACGGCGTTGATTTCCTTATAGCCAGGAAAGAGCAGGACAAGGCGGTCCTTGGCGGGGACATGACAGAGTCCAGGATCCGTCTCAGGGAAGAGGTTGCAGACCAGATAAAGGCCTTGAAGCAGCTTAAAAAGATGGCCAACATATACGGCAAGGACATCTCAGCCCCGGCTGAGACCGCGCAGGAAGCCATCCAGGCGCTGTACTTCGGGTACTTAGGCGCCGTCAAGGACCAAAACGGCGCGGCAATGTCCATAGGCCGCAATTCCACGTTCCTTGACATCTACATCCAGAGGGACATGGAGCGCGGCATTCTCACAGAGGCTGAGGCGCAGGAGCTCATAGACCAGTTCGTGATGAAACTGCGCCTTGTGAAGTTCATGCGCACCTGTGACTACAACGAGCTCTTCTCCGGAGACCCCACTTGGGTGACGGAGTCCATAGGCGGCATGGGAACGGACGGCAGGCCGCTTGTCTCCAAGACCTCATTCCGCATCCTGCATACCTTAGAGAACCTCGGTTCCGCGCCGGAGCCAAACCTCACCGTCCTCTGGTCCAGTAACCTTCCCAGAAAGTTCAAGCTCTTCTGCGCGAAGCTGTCCATAAAGACGTCCGCCATCCAGTACGAGAACGATGAGCTCATGCGCCCTGAGATGGGGGATGATTACTGCATCGCCTGCTGCGTATCCAGCATGCGCGAGGGCAAGGACATGCAGTTCTTCGGCGCCCGTGCAAACCTAGCCAAGTGCCTTCTGTACGCCATAAACGGCGGCAAGGATGAGATGGCCACGGAAAAGGACGGCAGCCCCATGCAGGTATCCCCGCCGTTTGCACCTGTCCTTGGGGACGGGAAGCTTGACTACAATGACGTTAAGGCCAAGTATGAGAACATGATGGACTGGCTTGCAGGCCTCTACGTGAACACCCTGAACCTCATCCATTACATGCACGACAAGTACAGCTACGAAGCACTTGAAATGGCCCTGCATGACACAAACGTGCGCCGCTTCTTTGCAACCGGCATAGCGGGCCTTTCCTGCGCCGTGGACTCACTGTCCGCCATAAAGTACGCCGAAGTCTATCCCATACGCAACGAGTGGGGCGTTGTGACGGACTTCAGGACAGTAGGGGACTTCCCCAAGTACGGCAACAACGATGACCGTGTGGATGAGATAGCCGTATGGCTCGTAAAGACCTTCATGAGCAAGATCCGAAGCCATGAAACTTACCGTGGCAGCATCCCCACTATGTCCATCCTGACAATAACGTCCAATGTCGTGTACGGCAAAAAGACGGGTAACACGCCGGACGGCAGGCGCATCTATGAGCCCCTGGCTCCCGGAGCCAACCCCATGCACGGCCGTGACTCCAACGGCGCCCTTGCGTCCCTCGAGTCCGTTGCCAAGATACCGTACGAATATTCCAGAGACGGAATTTCCAACACGTTCTCCATTACCCCGGATTCACTGGGCAAGAACTGATTTCTGCGGGGATATGGCTTAAACACAAACAGAATCCAGCCCGAAAGGGCTGCCCAATCACATAAATATTGCGCCAGAAAGTTTAGAGGTTTGGCGGCAAAGAGGGAGGCATGACATGTCACAGAGAGAAGAAAATTTAGTGGACCTTCTGGACGGATACACAGAGGGCGGCGGATATCATCTGAACGTAAACGTCTTTGACAGGGAGACACTCATAGATGCGCAGAAGCATCCGGAGAAGTACCCCCAGCTCACCATACGCGTCTCCGGCTACGCAGTGAACTTCAACAAGCTCACCAGGGAGCAGCAGGATGACGTAATCCACAGGACAATCCATACCAGCCTGTGACCCGCAGAAGAGGGGCAGGAGAAGAGGGCACAAGTCCCTTATACTCAATACAGAGGCCAGGGGAAGGCGCATGCCTTCCCTTTACTTTACATGCGAGGCAGATAAATTGTTCATGCTTTCCACGAAGAAGGCCAAATAAAGACCGGAGCAAGTTGCTCGCGAGCATTAAACAAACAAATGTTCACAAGAAACATATGTTCATACTGAAATCCGATAGCAGGAATATGAAACTGCATATTTGCATAAATCACATGCTTATACATGCTGTCTATTGAATTGTTTTAAAAAAAAGCGGTATATATTAGCGAAAATGTTTTGTGACCGCTGGAATTGCTGTGAAATTTTATGCAATGCAAAAATCTCTGCATATGTCGCTGTTTCCGGGTTGGCAAGGCTCTGGTTGACACATCTGTTTGAAAACAGTTATGTTTTTACGCACGGGTATGGAAAAAGGCGGGCACCCTGGAGGACACCCGTCTTTTTCTGTGGATATTGATGATTTATGTCTTTTTCGGTGTAAACCGGTTTGTATCAGAGAGGAAGGTCTTTCTTTGTGAAGCGGATGGCGCCGATGACATAGGTTGCTATGGCAATGACAAGCAGAATGGCCATCTTCCAGAGGAAGGAGAGGTCTGCGGCCCCTGAGCCGATTGTGCCGATGGAGTCTATGTCGAAGAGCGTCATGACTGAGATGTAGTTGAAGCCGTTGAGGGCCTCAACGCCCATTCCAACGGAGACGAGGTTGTCTGAGCCGAACATGCCTATCAAGGCTGCTATGAAGAACAGCACAACAAGGCCTCCGCCGAAGGCCATGGCCCTGGAGCTCCGGTTGAAGAGGCAGCTGCCGAGGTAGCAGATGCCGCACATGGACTCAAGGAGCAGGTACATGCCTGCGAAGAGAACAACGGTTACCGCTGCATTGGGGTCTCCAAGGAAGGCTGCGTTGCATATGAGCTTTATGCAGCATGTAATGATTGTGATCATGAGGGGCACGATGACCATGTAAACAGCCTGGGTTATTACCACTGCGGAACGCTTTGTGGGAGTGGAGAGAACGTATGCCATGGAGCCGCGGTCCACCTGGCCGGCTATGATGGAGTTGCCTACGACAACTATCCAGATGAGCATGGGCAGGATGCCTATCTCGTGGAAGTACATCGTGTTGATCATGGTGGTCATGTCCATATTGCTCATATTGGTTATGAGGTCTGCGTTCATTCCCATGACTTCAAGCATGTTCTGCAAAAGAATCTGGCTGTTCATTGCTGTGTCAAACACATCCTGTGTGGCAAGCACGTAGTAGTATTGGAAGTTGGTCATGTAAGTGGCCATAGTTGAGTCCGTTCCCTGCAGCAGGGTTATGCATGCTGCAAAGTTCTGTGCGGTCAGGCCGCCGTCCAGACCAAGCTGAGTGACCATCATTGCTGTCTGAGGGTCTGATATTGCATTTTGGAAGGCAGCTGTATAAGCACTGAGATCGCCGCCGGCAGTGTACAGGCTCATAAAGTCGGACCATGAAAGGGATGTGCCGTTTGCCGTGTTATAGTTGGTTATGGCAGCCATGAACAGGTTGAATATCTGCGCATCGGTCATTGTGGCCCCGGATTCTCCCCCCATGATGCTCATGGCAAAAGAAAGTACAAAGCATATGAGGCAGGACAGGACCAGCACAACAATGGTGAGCGCCAGATTGGATTTGAACGTCTGCTTCACCAGTGGTCCGGAGAAATAATTGGTTGTCTTTGTATCCGCTGTCTTTGCTGCTGTCATTTTCTGTACTCCTTCATGAATACGTCCTCAAGGGTTTCGTTGGCCTCTTTAATGCCAAGTATCTTGTATCCTGCCATAGCCTTGAACAGGTCGTCGGACTTCTCCGGCGGAAGGGAGAGGGTTACTTTGCAGCCATCTGTCCGTACGTTCTGTATGCCGGGTTTTTCCAGACCGGCAAGAAACCCGTCATCCTCCGGTTCAGACAGGCCGGCATCATTTTCCGCCAAACCGGCTGCCCGGATGCGGGCGGCGAAGGACAACGCGCTGTCCGGGGATATGAAAGTTATCTCATAGCTGCGGTCTGTCCTGTGCCGGAGGTCATACATGTTCACGACGCCCAGGATGTGCCCGTTCTTAAGCATTGCCACACGGTCGCATACCTCTTCAAGCTCCTCGAAAATATGTCCGGACAAAAAGATTGTTTTGCCCTTCTTTTTCTCATCGCGCAGTAGCTCAAGGAAATTGTCCCGCTGCAGGGGATCCAGGCCTGTGGTGGGCTCATCCAGTATGAGGATGTCACGGTCCGCCATGAGAGCGGCAACTATGGCGGTCTTCTGCTTCATGCCTTTGGACATCCGCTTTAAGTTTGCCGTTGTGTCCAGGTCCAGCTTGTCCGCCACGTAGTTCATGTATGTGAAGTCCGTTATGCCGTTGTACTCGGCCTGGAGCTTCAAAAAGTCGGTTCCTGTGGAAAGGTTCGGGAAGGCTATCTCGCCCGGTATGTAGCTCACGTGCCGCATGAGTTCCGCGGCCTGTTTCGTGGGGTCCAGGCCATCTATGCGCACCTTGCCGGAATCGGGGAACACGAAGCCAAGCATATTGCGTATTGTTGTGGTCTTTCCGGAACCGTTG
The DNA here is from genome assembly GCA_021204825.1 of Clostridia bacterium. GTDB lineage: Bacteria > Bacillota > Clostridia > Christensenellales > Borkfalkiaceae > Coproplasma. The sequence continues at coordinate 21,344 of JAJPYR010000097.1, forward strand.
GTGCCTACATATCCGTAAATCTCGCCCTTTTCAACCTCGAGGGAGACGTCAAATATGCCGCGGCCCAGGCCGTAGTCCTTTGTAAGGTTTTCAACGGAGATTATGCTCATGCCTTCACCTCCGCAAAATGATGGTCTTCCTTGTAGAAGGACATGAAGTAGTCCTCAAGCGTATATGGTATCTCCACAAAATCCGCAACGGAGAAGGATGCGAGGTCATTTGCAAAGTGCGGAACTGCGTTTGCCGTGACCTCCACACGGACCCTGAGCTTTTCGCGGTTTACGGACGTGAAGCTGTACGGAAGGGAGAGGAACCGGTCCATGTCTTCCGGAGTCCGGAATGTAACTCTGTATATGCAGTCCTTGGTGTCGCGCAGGGTTTCCGCACGGAAGGTGGAGACCACGTGGCCGTCACGGATTATGGCTATGCGGTCACAGCATGCGTCCACTTCGTGGAATATGTGCGAGGACATGAATATCGTCTTGCCTTTGGCCTTCTGTTCCTTCACGAAGGAAATGAAGTTCTCCTGCATCACGGGGTCCAGGCCGCTCGTGGGCTCATCCAGGATGAGTATCTCAGGGTCATGAAGGAAGGCCGCCACTACGGCCACCTTGCGCTTCACGCCAAGGCTCATGCGCTTTGTGTCCTGGGCGGCGTCGAGGTCAAAGCGCTCCAGGAGCTCTTTGAGGTATCTCTCATCCTTCACGCCGCGCATCTTAATAAGCATGTGAAGGAATTCCGTCCCGGTTACTCCAACGGGAAGCGCTATCTCGCCCGGAAGGTAGCCTATGCGCTTCTGCAGAAGGGCCGCGTATCTGTAGCAGTCCATGCCGTCTATCTCAGCCGTTCCGGACTGGGGGCGCGTGAAGCCCATAAGGTGGCGGATGAGAGTCGTCTTCCCTGCGCCGTTGGGGCCGAGGAAGCCGAAGCCTTCGCCCTCATCCACTTCAACCGAGACATCAAAGATGCCCCTTACGTGGCCGAAGTCCTTTGTGT
>JAJPYR010000082.1 GCA_021204825.1 Clostridia bacterium
TGTCGCCAAAAATGTCGCCAAAAATGTCGCCAAAAATGTCGCCAAAAATGTCGCCTAAATGTCGCTAATATGTCGCTAATACAGCACTTCAGTAAAACACGTAAATCTGCATATATTCTCTTATTTTTTTCATCCCATGATAAGTTATATGTTTATTTTACAGCAGTTAATGTATCGTTTTAATTGTCGCTAAAAAGTTTATCTTTTTTTGAGAAATACTTGCATCTTTATTATTGAAATGCTATACTATGTAAATCATATGGCTATACTCCACACATGCGAGATTGATTATGAATATATCACGTTTTACTGCAGAAGGTACACAGTTCGACAGAAAGGCTGCTGTGGAAAGGAAAAAAGTTAGAGACTGGCTCAAAAGCATCTGTGCATTTGCCAATACAGAAGGTGGAGACCTTCTTTTTGGTGTGGACGATGACAACAATGATGTAGGTCTGAAAGATGTCCAGAAAGACTCTGAATTCATAGGCAAATGCATAAAGGAGCATATCCGCCCCCTGCCTCAGTTCATAATGACCTCTTACAAAACGGAAGATGGAAAAGATCTCCTTGTGGTTCATACCATGAAAGGCAATGACCCGCCCTACTTTTACGTTGGAGACGGCAGACAGGAAGCTTTTGTAAGAATCGGAAATGACAGTATTGCAGCAGATGATATTACGCTTCGGCGCCTGGTTTTGCAAGGCAACAATTTGTCTTATGACGCACAGATGTCTCCATACCGCTATGAAGACTATTCCTTCAGCAAGCTCCGTGAGAGATTCAATTCCTGGATGGGCAAAAGCATGACAGATACGGACATGATGTCATTCGGGGTGTGCGATGCCAACGGCTTTCTTACCAATGCCGGAGCTTTATTGGCAGATGACTGTCCAATCCGCTGGTCAAGGCTGTTCTGCACAAGATGGGACGGGAATGACAGATCTGGAGGCCGTATGGAAGCTTTGGACGATGGGGAATACTCCGGAAGCCTGCTCATGCTGCTGAATGAAGGCCTAGCTTTTATCAAACGCAACATGAAGAAGATGTGGAAGAAAACGGACACTTCAAGGATTGAATACCCGGAGTATTGTGAACGTAGTTTCCTTGAGAGTCTGGTCAACGCACTTGTCCACCGCGACTATTTGGTATATGGCAGTGAAGTGCACATCGACATGTATGACAACAGAATGACCATAACATCCCCTGGAGGCATGCCGGACGGAACAAGCGTGCAGGACCGTGATGTATCTGATATTGCCTCCACCAGGCGCAATCCTGTTCTGGCAGATATATTCAGCCGCTTAGGATACATGGAGCGCAGAGGCAGCGGATTAAACAAGATACGGGAAGCCTATCTTAATGCGGCCAATTACAGACCTGAGCTTGCCCCTGAATTCAAGTCAACTCAGTCAAACTTCATGGTCACACTATGGAATTTGAACTACATGAGCCAAGACCAGAATCTTTCGGAAGAAAATACTGAGCAGGATACCGGCACATCATTAAGCAATACTGAACAGTTGGTTCTGGATCTAATTAAGAAGTATCCTACGATGACTCAAGAAGATATTGCTCATTATTTTAATATGTCAAAACGGAACATCCAGCGCATTATCAGCAAGTTAAAGGACAGCAATTACATAGCGCGAAGTGGATCCAGCAGAACGGGAGCCTGGGTCATACTGAACAAATAATCACATGGCAAACAACTCCTCCGAACAATTAAATCCGCAAGATTTCACAAAAACGGCGGATTTTTCTTTGAAAACACAAGCGTTTTTAATTGCGTATTTGGTTTTAGTTTGTTATACTTGCTAGGTACGAAATCTAGAGGTTTTAGAAATGCTTTCAACTTTACTGGCTTCTGCCGGAATGTCACAAGGCGTATATACACTGTACTGGGTTGTAGTTATAGCGTGCCTTATCATAATCTTCCTGCTTGCACTCCTCTGCATAGTAATGATAATGTTCCAGAAGAGCAATTCGGACGGAATAACAGGTGTCACCACTGCAAGCGACACTTACTTCGGCAAGAACAGGGGAACTTCCCTGGAGAGCAAGCTTAAGAAATGGACCTGGATAGCACTTGGCGTTATGGCAGTGCTTGCGATAGTTGTATACGTGATACAGCTGATCGCACCTAATGCGTGATTATGAAATATCAGGGCGGCTTAAACAGCCGCCTTTAATTTTGCTCGCAGCACATACGAACGGAACGGCTCCTGCACTCCCTCTGTGGAAATCCCAGGGGATGCATGAGGAAGAAAGGCAAAAGCACACAGGGAAGGTACAGCCTTAGGAGACAATGCCAGTCTCACATCACACTATTATTTGAAGGAGCAAGGAAAAGGAATGACAGAGCTTAAGAGAGAACTTTTGAAAAGGCTGAAGTCCGGCGAATTCGCAGGGATGGATGTGTCAGAGATCACAAGCGCGCTGCATTTGAGGACGCAGGCGCAGAGAAAGGTGCGCTACTCTTTGGAGGAGCTTGCGCATGAGGGCAAAATTATAGAGACGCAGAATAAGACATTCTGCGCGCTGGATGAGGATGCAGCTTTTGCAGGCATTCTGTCTGCGGCGGCCAAAGGGTTCGGGTTCATAAAGCGCGAAGACGGCGGGCCGGACATGATGGTGCCCAAGAGATTCATGAACGGAGCGTATGACGGGGATGCAGTCATAGCAATCCCTGTGGAGGGCACGGAGGATGAGGCATACATAGTGCAGGTCACCCAAAGGGGCCTGCAGAGGGTTGTCGGCAATGTAAGAAAGGACCAGGGCAAGATATATGTGCGCCCGGACAACCCGAGGCACCCGGAAGTGTTCGTGCCCAGAAAGGCAAGCTTGGGGGCCGAGGAAGGAGACAAGGTTGTAGCGTATATTACGGACTTTACGCCGGGCAGGGCCCCGGAGGCAAGGATTACGGAGATTATCGGCGAGTCGCTGTACTTCGATACAGAAGAGACCGCCACCATTCTGGCATTCGGACTTTCGGAAACGTTCCCGGATGAGGTCCTTAAAGAAGCAGATGAAGTCTGCGCCCGCGAGATACACCCTGCCGGAAGGCAGGATTTTAGGGAGGATCTGGTGTTCACCATAGACGGCGAGGACACCAGGGACATGGATGACGCCGTATCTTTAGTAAAGGACGGGGACAGGTACATTCTGGGAGTGCATATAGCGGACGTTTCAAGCTATGTGGCCCCCGGCTCCCATCTGGACAGGGAAGCATATGACAGGGGCACAAGCGTCTATTTCCCGGACAAGGTTCTCCCCATGCTCCCCGTCCCCCTCTCCAACGGATGCTGCTCTCTTAATGAGAATGAGGACAGGTACACCCTCTCCTGCGTCATGACCTTTGACGCCAGTGCAAACAGGACAGGCACCAAGCTGTATGAAGGCATTATACGCTCCGCTCACAAGACTACGTATCCGGAGATATCCGCCCTGCTTGCAGGGGACACAAGCAAGTACCCGGACCTTGCGGAGACCGTGCAGCTTATGAAAGAGCTGTGCCTCAAGATGGAGGCAAAGCGCGCCAGGGAAGGCAAGATAAACCTGGAGATAGACGAGCCCAACATCTTCATAGATGAGAATGATGACATACAGATCCCGCCAGTGGAGCATGATGACAAGGACACAATCTCCCACAGGATAATCGAGGAGTTCATGATAGCCGCCAACGAGGCCGTTGCGGAATATCTTACCAAGAAGCATGCCCCCTGCCTGTACAGGGTGCATGAGGAGCCGGATGCAGAAAAAGTGGCAAATTTCATAGACTTCGTCCAGAGCATAGGCGTCCGTATAAGGCTGAAGCAGGATGACGTCAGCCCCAGAGATTTTGCCCGCATACTGGATGAATCCAGGGACCTTCCGCAGTTTGCCACCGTGAACCAGGTAATGCTGCGCACCATGCAGAAGGCCCGCTACTGTGAAGAGAACCTGGGGCACTTCGGACTTGCGTCACAGATGTACTGCCACTTCACTTCCCCCATCCGCAGGTATCCGGATCTCTTTGTGCACAGGGCCGTAAGGGCATGCCTGCATAATTCCGGGAAGGATCTGGACAAGCTGCGTGAGAAGGCTCATGACGCAGGAATTGACTGCTCTTCAAAAGAGCGCAATGCGGACGAGGCCGAGAGGGCTGTGGACACTCTGTACAAGATAGCCTACATACAGGACAAGGTGGGCCAGCAGTATGACGCCGTAATATCCGGCGTGTCCAAACAGGGCGTATATGCCGTGCTGGACAACACAGTTGAGGGGCTCATCCCCATAGAGTCCCTTGAAGGGGAATATGAATACATCCCGGAGAAGTTCACTCTCTCCGGAAGGCTCAAAAGCTACACTTTGGGGCAGAAGATACGGATTGAGGTTGCGGACACGGATGCCGTGACCCGCAGGATATTCTTCAGGGAAGCATGATTTTAACGGGACTGTGTCTCATTATGAGCGCCTTGCAGGCAGCCCGGCGCTTGCATAAAATTTTCGTGAACAGTACAAAATCCCTTTATTTCGGCACATATACGTGCTATAATGGTATATAACCATGAACAAGCAGAACAAGCAGATTGCATACAACAAGTACGCCCTGCATGAATACTTTGTAATTGAGAAGTACGAGGCGGGCATAGTTCTCGCAGGTTCCGAGGTCAAATCCCTCAGGACCAACGGGTGCAACCTGAAAGACAGCTTCTGCCTTATAGCCGGCGGCGAGATGTTCATGAAAAACGTCCACATCAAGGTGTATGACAAGGCCGGCGCCTTCTCGCCAAAGGATGCAAAGCGGGACCGCAAGCTGCTTATGCACAAGGCCGAGATAGCCAGGATAGCCGGGAAGGTCAATGAGAAGGGCTACACCTTAATCCCCCTCTCACTGTACTGGGTCGGGAGCCTTGTAAAGGTTGAAGTGGCCCTCTGCAAGGGCAAGCAGCTGTATGACAAGAAGCGTTCCATCGCGGAAAAGGACCAGAAGCGTGCCTTGGAGCGTGCCCTCAAGGAGTACGACAGCAAGTAACGGCACCGCAGCAGACCTTGCTGCAGCTCTCACTTCGTCCCGGTACGCATCCTGAACCGGCGGTCCGGGCATCATAAATCCAAAGCCCTTTTAAGAACCAAAGCCCTTTTTGGGGCTGTATATAGAATGAACACAACAGGAGCTTTATATGAAAGACTACAGCAAGATGCAGCTTGACACACTGTGCGTACAGGCCGGCTGGGACCCCAAGAACGGGGAAAGCCGCGTGCCTCCCATTTACCAGTCCACGACCTGGTATTACGCATCTTCGCAGGACATGACGGACTGCTTCGACTTAAAGAGCAGCGGGTACTTCTACTCCAGGCTCTCCAATCCCACGGTCACCGCGTTTGAAGGAAAGGTTGCGGCCCTTGAGGGCGGCATCTGCGCCATCGGCACCGCTTCCGGCATGTCAGCAACATCCCTTGCCATCCTCACCGTCTGCGAAGCCGGGGACAATGTGGTGTCTTCATCCGCCCTGTACGGCGGCACGTTCAATCTCTTTACCGTGACGCTTCCCAAGCTGGGCATTGAGGTCCGCCTCTTTGACCCGGACGCTCCGGAGGAAGAAATTGAAAAGCTCATAGATGACAGGACAAAGATGATCTTCACGGAGACCATTGCAAACCCTGCAATCGTTGTCCTGGACCTTGAGAAGATCGCCCGCATTTCAAAGAAGTACGGCATCCTGTTCGCAATAGACAACACGCTTGCAACACCCGTTCTCTGCCGTCCCGGCGACTGGGGCGCAAACATCATAGTTCACGCCTCCACAAAATATCTGGACGGCCATGCATGCGCCCTTGGCGGCTGCATCGTGGAGATAGGCAACTTCAATTACAAGGGCAACATGAGGTACAAGTCCTTCAACGAGCCGGACGAGAGCTACCACGGCCTTGTATACGCAGACCTTCCCGTACCCTTCGGCACAAAGTGCCGCGGGCAGATGATAAGGGACCTCGGAGCTATCATGAGCCCGCAGAACGGATTCCTGTCCTGGCTGGGCTGCGACACGCTGGCTCTCAGGATGGAGCGCCACAGCTCCAATGCAAAGGCTGTTGCCGAGTACCTTTCCAGGCATCCGAAGATAGAGTTCGTGCAGCATCCTTCCCTTGAGACTGACAAGTACCACGCACTCGCCATGAAGTATATGCCCAAGGGTCAGGGCGGCATGTTGGCGTTCGGCATCAAGGGCGGAGACAAGGAGTGCTGGCATCTTATGGAGTCCTTCAACCTCATAACCCAGGAGACCCATGTCGCAGACGTCCGCTCATGTGTCCTTCACCCCGCTACGACAACCCACAGGCAGCTCTCCGAAGAGGGTCTCAAAGAGGCAGGCGTATCCCACAACCTCATCCGTCTTTCCGTGGGCATAGAGAACCCTGAGGATATCATTGCAGACCTCGAGCAGGCGCTTGCAAAGATCTGAACATGCGCCGCTTGAAGCGGCACATGCCCCATATACCCAACACTTTTCACGGCAGCACAGGGCCGCAATCCAAAGCGGCCTTGGCTGTGCCGGCAGCACCAGCCGGGACTATGTTCCGGCTTTTATATATTTATGTTCCGGTTTTTATATTTAGCCTGAGAAAGAACAGAGAGGATCAATTTTGCCTATTGTCATTGATAAGGAACTGCCCGCTTACAAAATCCTGACGGGTGAAAGAATATTCGTGATGGACGTGCACAGAGCATACACCCAGCAGATACGTCCCATTGAGATTGCCATCCTCAATCTCATGCCCACGAAAGTGGACACCGAGACGCAGCTCATGCGCCTTCTGTCCAACTCTTCCCTGCAGGTTAACATAACCCTTGTCAAGACATCCTCTTATACTGCCACCCACACGGACAAGTCACACATGGACCAGTTCTACAAGTACTGGGACGAGGTCAAAAACCTCAAATACGACGGCATGATAATCACAGGAGCACCTGTGGAGAACATGGAGTTCGAGGAAGTGGCATACTGGAAAGAGCTCTGCGAGATCCTGGACTGGACTAAAACCAACGTGACCTCAACCCTCTTCATATGCTGGGGAGCGCAGGCAGCCCTCCACTACTTCTACGGCATAGAAAAGCACCCCTTGAAAGAGAAGTGCTTCGGAGTCTTTGCACACCAGCGCGTCCATACCGAGAAGCCGGAGCCCCTTATGCGGGGCATCTCTGACGAGTTCCATATGCCCCACTCCCGCCACACTCTCATATACGCGAAGGACATAGAGAACGTGCCGGAGCTCCGCATCCTTGCCTACTCCAAGCGAGCAGGTGCGTCCATCATAAAGAGCCTGGACAACAGCCAGGTCTTCGTAACGGGCCACATGGAGTATGACCGCTACACACTCAAGAACGAGTACGAGCGGGACAAGGCCAAGGGGCTGGACATAAAGCCCCCTGCCAACTACTTCACAGACTCCACCTGCACCACTGCAAAGATGAACTGGTCCTCCACCGCGAACCTCTTTTACATGAACTGGCTCAACTACTACGTATACCAGGTAACCCCTTACGACCTCTACAACGGCGAAAAGACGGTGGACTGACACGCAGTCCGCATCCAGCTGAAAACAGCATATCCAGACAACTGTTCAAAAAGCCACCCTTGCGGATGGCTTTTTCTGTATGCTGTTTTAAAGTTCCGGGGTGCAGACGGGCTAGATTACATTATACCACTGGCACGACACTTCCTTTGTGGACTCATTGCCGCCCCGGGTGTATGTGAGCGTTACGGTATAGCCGTCCCTGTATGAGAGAAGGGCATCATCCAGGATGAACTTGCGGGTTATGTCCAGGTCTTCAACTGTATTGCCGCTGCCGTCCGTTATGAGAAGATGGGTTATTACGTCTCCGGAGGAAAGGCCGTATGAGGACGTCGTTGCGGACACGGTCTCGGCTATCCTTGCCCTGCCCTGTTCATCCATGTATGCGTATGTGTATGATGTTTCATATCCGGTGTCTATGCTGTACTGCACGTTTGCCCCGTAGTAACTGCTGTACTCTGAATCCACAGAATAAGCGCCCTTAAGATACGGCCTGGAGAGCCCCATTCCGGATTCTGCAGTTACAGCGGTGCCGGACGCAGTGTCCCGCATGAGCCGGTACAGGCGCTTTACGTAGCTTCCTGCGAGGGCGTATGCGTTGTTGTCCACGTCCGCGTCATCAAGCTTGGAGTTGATGATGCCTATAAGCTCCCCCTTGGCGTTGTAGAAGCCTCCGCCGGAGTTGCCTCCGTTGACTGCGGCATCCGTCTTAATCTCCCTGTATAAGGCATACACGGAGCTCCTTACGTTGAGGTATGTCTGCAGGCTTTCCTGGGATACCACTCCCATTGTCACCGTAGTGCCGTCTCCAAGGGGATTGCCCACGGCATATGCGGCCTGGCCTGCATACACTTCATCATCCTCCGCAAACGTAGCCGCTATTGCGTTGCTGTTCTTTATGACACTGCTGCCGGTAACCTTCAAAAGGGCGAGGTCATACTGGACGGATACGGATACTATGGATGCTGTCATGCGGTAATTGGTGTCACCCGTACAGTCATATTCAATGTAGTCATACCCGCCGTATGTTGTCTGCTTGTAGCCTATCGTATAGTTCACATCCTCTATATCCTGCCCGTAAAGGTAGAGATAGATTTTGGTGGCAAGCGGCGAGAACGCTGACTCTGTGCATCCGAGGTCCGAATCATAATAGCCGGATGTGTCATCATACACCACATGGCAGTTTGTCAGGATGTATGCATCCCCGTTGTCCTTGTCTATGTCAACTATTACTCCGGAACCGGAATAGACCATATCCTCAAGATATGAGCTGTTGTTGTAACCGCCGTACGGTTCCATCAAAAAGGGTATGAACGTCAGAATGGACACGCTGCTGAAGACAGAGCGCTGGCTGGAAATCTCCGCAAGAGACTCCACACTGGCTCCGCTTTCTTCCAGCTTGTTCATATACGTGCTGAACTGCTCATCCGTCATCTCATAGTAGTTGTTGGTCACTTTGACTTTATTGCAGCCGCATAAAGTTATTGCCGCCGCGCAAAAGATTGCAGCCGCCGCTATTACAGCCTTCTTCATAATACCCTCTGGCTAATGAATGATGTATATGCAAATCCCTCTCAGGGACGGTGCGTTCTGTTCTATGCTATCTTGCAGGTGGTGCAGGAGACTTCCTGCGTGCCCTCTTCGCCGTTCCTCTCATATGTGAGCGTTACGGTATATCCGGACCTGTAAGAGATAAGGGCGTCATCCAGAAGGAACTTGCGGGTTATGTCCAGGTCCTCCACTGTGCTGCCGTCTGCATCCGTCATGAGAAGATGGGTTATGACGTCCCCTTCCTGCAGGCCGTATGACGTGCCCGTGGCCTCCACGGTCTCCGTTATGCCTATCCTGTATGTCTCGCGGGCTTCATCCAGGTACTCCAGGTATGCGGATGTGTACGTTGTGGCGTATCCGGGGTCATCCACATCATAGAGGTAATACCCGTTTCTGTTCGTGCTGCGGCCGGTGAATGAAACTCCCTGCAGGAAGCCTGCTGTAACCCCTGTGTATGTGATGCCGGAATCCGAGGCAGAGTCCCTGAGCAGCCTGTATGCGCGCTTGACCTGGCTTAAGGGCAGGGCAAATCCTGTGTTCTCCACATTGCTGTCTGAACTGGTCCGGTACTGCTTTTCGCAGATGATGCCTATAAGCTCCCCGTCCGTGTTGTACAGGCCGCCGCCTCCGGTGCCTGTATTTACTGCCGCGCTGGTCTGGATGGCCCTGCGGGTGTTTGACACATTGCTGACTACGGAATACGATACGCTGCAGCTGTCCTTGGACACGGATCCCGCAGTGACGGCTGACCCTTCACCGAAGCTGTTGCCTATGGCGTATACGGATTCGCCTATTGTGACCTCTTCCTGCGGATCATCCCCGTCTGCCTCGCCGGCGAAGGTGGCAGCCGCGGCGCTGCTGTTTTTTATTACATCGCTGCCGGAAACCTTCAGAAGGGCCAGGTCATACTGGGATGAAGCAGCAACCACTGTGGCCTCCATGCGGTACTGGTCATCTCCGGACACCGTATACTTGTAATACGTGCTGTTTGCATAGCCGTATGCAGTCTCTTCCCGGTCCACACTGTAATTCACATCCGGCACATCCTGCCCGTACAGATATACATATATCTGGCTGGACATGGCGCTTGAGTACGCAGTGTCATCATACACGATATGGCAGCAGGTGAGGATATATGCGTCCCCGCTCTCCTTGTCCAACTCCATGATGACCCCGGAGCCTGGGGTTATGTCATCATAATAGTAATAGGTGGAAGACATTCCCGGGCCGAAAAAGCTTCCGGAGCCTGAGTCCCTGTCCCTGTACGTATGGAAGGCGAGGATTGAGACGCTTGAGAAAAGGGACTGCGCGCTTGCAGCGGCAATCCTGGCGGAATCGCTTGTGTCATGCTCCGCATAATAGTCCAGCAGTTCCTGGTACTGGTCATCCGTGAGCGTAAAGCGGTCATTGCTCACCACTCCCGTTCTGGAACATCCGCAAATTGTTATCACCGCCGCGCAGGCTGCGCATGCGGCGGCAATCACAGCCTTCTTCATTCTGTCCTCAGCCGGCCCAAAGCCGGCATATCTTTTCTTACGCCCCTGAAAAGAGCCTTGTAACTAATCCATAAAAGGGGCTTCAAGAGCCCCTGTTTGGTTATGCCAATGAAATCATATCTATATCAACGTTTATTGTTGCCGGATCATTGTCGCCATCAACATAGGTAAGCGTTACTGTGTATCCGTCCCTGTACGAGATGAGAGCATCATCCAGTATGTACTTGCGGGTTATGTCCAGATCCTCTATTGTGTTTCCGTCCGCATCCGTTATCTTGAGATGGGTTATGATGTCTCCCACTTCAAGCCCGTATGAATCTGTTGTAGCTGCCACTTCCTCAACAATCCTTGCTCTGGGGACAGAGCCGCTTGTATCCAGATACGCATATGAGTATATGGTGTCATATCCAGTGTCTATGGAGTTCTGGATGCTGTACCCGTACAAAGGATAACTTGTGGAATCCAGATAGTAACCGCCTTCAAGGTATGCTCTTGAAACACCGGGGAATGTTATTTGAGAGCCGTCTGAAGAATCCTTCATAAGCTCATACATTCTCTTCACATAACTTCCGCACAGCGCATATGAAGTGCCTTCAACTGTCTCGCTGTTGTATGATGTAAGGCCTGCATTTACAATGCCTATTATCTTTCCGTCTGAGTTGTACAGGCCGCCGCCTGAGTTTCCGGGGTTGACCACAGCGTCTGTCCTTATCTCCCTGTACAGGTCATATGAGGAGCTGTCCACATTGAGCATAGTGTCTTCAGAATCCTTGGAAACTACACCCGTTGTAACGGATGTGCCTGCGCCCAGAGGATTGCCCACTGCATACACGGACTGGCCTATGTACACTTCGTCATCATCTGCAAAATCAGCTGCAACTGCGCTGCTGTTTTTAAGGACATCGCTGTCTGAGACCTTTAAAAGAGCGAGGTCATACTGCACTGAAGCCGCAACAACCGTTGCTTCAATGCGGTAGCTTTCATCTTCTTCAACGACATATTGGTAATATGTGTTTCCTGTATCTCCGTATGTTGTTGTATCAACCGCCAGAGTGTAATTCTCGTCCTCGGTATCCTGTCCGTACAGGTACAGGTATACTCTGTCCGACACAGGCACTACGGCTGTGTCATCAAATATGACATGGCAGTTGGTAAGGACATATGCATCCCCGTTCTCTTTGTCCAGATCAACAATCACCCCTGAGCCCTGGAGTGCAGAATCTGAATACTCTGTCACTGTCTGCCTCATGGGCCCGTAACCGGATGAATATGATGTTTTATAAGCCAGGAAACAGAGGATGGATACACTGCTGAATACAGACCTTGCGCTTGCGGCTTCCAAAGCGGTGGCCTCTCCTACGCCGTTCTCGCTCAGATAATCCAGATAACTTTGGAACTGGTCATCACTCAGTGTAATGTTGTAATAATTATTGGTGACCGTGTTGTTTATGACAGTCTGGTTTTCAGTTTCTGTATCATTGCCGCCTGTTATGGCGGGATCCTCTTCGTCATGGCTGGATGAGCATGCGCCTAAAAGGCACATGGAGACGGCGCAGGCCGCCGCAACTGCAACTGTGAGAATCTTCTTGGCCAAGCTTTTCATAATGACCCTCTTAAGTATGCCCTCTTCATAATTTCTGTCCATCTGTCCTTTGGACAGAGCCTTTTTATCGTTTTCATTCTATCACCCCTTTAAAGGGGTGTCAAACGCGGGGCAATCAAAAAGGCTATCCTTAACCAAATTTTCGGTTAAGCATAACCCAGATTTCACATTTCTGTAATAATTGCACACGGGATATGTGCACTTATGCCGCTTTGGCGGCACATGTGTTGCGCATCTTACAGCTCTATGCCGTTCTTTAGAAGAAGCTCACGGGCAGTTTCCACGCTGTCTACGCCGGTTGCGTTCTTGACGGGCGCGAACTCCTTCTCACGGTCCACTTCGTACGCAAGGCATGAGCCCATGCGCTTTACCATGTCCACGACAAGCGTCTCAAACTTGTACCCGCAGGGCTGCGCCGGCTTCACTCTCTCGCCGTTCTCCATGTGGGCAATGGCCTTCTCTGCGGCATGGTACGGCAGGCGCGCGCGGATGGTGTCATCCAGAATCTCAACGTCAAACAGGTAGTTAAGTATGACGCCCCATCTGTACACAAGCTCTCCGTTCTCATCCGTGAGCACTTTAAGGTTCTCCGGCATCTCGTAATACTCTATGATGGCAGGCCTGTCATTCTCAAGGCACAGCACGCCAACCTTCTCATCCGCCCTGGCCTTGCGGACCACCTTGGCTCCGCACTTGACGCCCTTCATGACCGTGGCGCCTATGAAGACGGGGTCGCAGATCTTCTGCAGAACGTTGTCCACAGCGTACACGTTGATCCATTCTATGCCGTTGTCATGGATTACGCTGCCCAGGCCGTTCCGGATAAGGGATGTGTACCACCCTCCGTTGCCGTTCGGGGAGAGGGCCACATGGCACTTGGTGTCCAGAAAGACCTTGTGGTCATAATCGCATGCAGGAGACACGTCCTGGATGTAGAAGTGTATCTTTTCCTCAGGGTATCCGAAGAAGTTGACGGATTTGAAGTACTCCACGGTTTCATCATGGTTCTGGCGGGAGGTCATGATGAAGATGTGGAACGGGGCCGCAAGCTCCGCTATATTGAGGATATTGCGGAACTGGAGCTCAAAGATGGTGAGCTCCTTTGTCAGCCCCATGTTGTACATGCCCTTGGGCCTGTTGAATCCGAGCCTTGAGCCCTGGCCTCCGGCAAGGAGAGCCGCCGCCACTTTGCCCTCTTTCAGGGTCTTTATGCCGGTCTCGAAAAACTCGTCCTTCCTCTCTGCTATTACGTCCGTTGAGACGGCTTCAACGGGGCATATGTGCCCGCGTATCTTCGTTTCATGCGGCTTGCTGCTCTCTACAATGCTGAAGTTCACCTTCGAAATGTCCGACAACAGCTGCTTTCTTTCCGACTCGTTCAGTTCATCATAATACTGCAGCAGCTGCTCCTGGCCCTTTGCCTTCAGCAGCGCCGCCGCTTCTTCATATTCCATTGTTCCTTCCCCGCGAAGGACCCTGCAACCCTCTGCCACTTCTCCTGATCTTTCCTACGGACCAAACCACATCTGACGGCACAAATACACAACAAAAAAGGGTTCCCGCTCTTCTCATATTTCCGGTAAAACTGTAAAATCGTACGCCCACGCACGATTTCATAACCGTATTATATGACAAAGGGGACGGCATGTCAATACATATGCCCCCGCCCTTTTTGCGCTTTCCTTTAACATATGCTGTGTTTTTGTCTGTATTTTGCGAAAATAACCCGTTACAGTCCACGTATGGGAAAGATAGTCTCAGCAAAGATAGCTGTCTCTTCCCAAAATTCTGCCGATGTCTTGATTCCTTCCAAAGAAATGCAGGACATCAATAAGAGTTTCTGCATCTTCCACCTGGTAAATCATAACATATGAACCAACATTTGCATGACGTACCTGTTCATCTGCAATATTTCAGATATGACAATCCGGATACATATAGGGATATACACAAACTTTGTCCAGTGTACTGTCCGGTTTTGCGTGCAGCTCGTTCACCTCATTTGATTGCCGGCAACATTAGCAAGATAAAAAAAGCAATAACTTATTTCGTTTTTTGCCTGCTCAGAAATAACATAAGAATACCTACTTGACATATTCCTTTTTTAAATCCTCCATAAAACCAGGACCATCGACATACTTCCCCTCCTTAATCTGCTGCTGACCATTCAAAATTTTGTCATGAATATCAGATATCATGAGTTTTTCGTAAGTCTGCATACTCATAATAACAAGTTCGCCATAGCCATTCTTAGTGACAAAAATAGGCTCATCTGTTGCCCTGCACATCTCACATATCTTATTGGTGTCTCTCAGATCCTTCATTGGTATAATTTGTGTCATAATGTTTTCTCCTTGCGCCAGGTTTGTCATAATCATAGCACAGTTATGTACTGTTTTCAAGCAGAAAATAGTCTTTATTATAACTTTTTTATGTTTTTATTTTTGCATAATTTTAATATAATTATGTTTATTTGCTTTTATTAAATTGCTCCAAATGCAAGCAGTTTTGTGAAAGCTGAGTAAACTCTGCATTTGGCGGCCGGAGCCTGCCTGTCCCGTCCGGGGCATCCTCCCCTCATACGGCTTTGAAGGGCTGTGCACATTGCAGATATTTTTATGAAGTATGAAGATTGGGCAAAAAATTCGTTTAAGCTATTGAAATCGCGCATATATAAGAGTATACTCTTAAGACAGTAAAAGTTGAGAGAAGATACGGCCCGCGGATTTGAAGTGTGATGATGTGGCAGGCGGGCGCATATGAGGAGGATGCGATGTTCTGTACAGAATGCGGCGAGAAGCTGGCATTAGTGTATGCCCCGGGGGAAGGACTGGTGCCTTACTGCAAGAACTGCAAGGAATTCAGGCATCCGCAGTACGGTGTGGCAGTGTCCCTTGTGGTTACAAACAGGGCAAAGGACAAGATCCTTATGGCGCGCCACGTTGGGCGTGAGGACTATATACTGTTTGCCGGCCATGTGAAGAAGGGCGAAGTTCCGGAGAAGACTGTAACAAGGGAATTCAAGGAAGAGACCAGGCTGGATACGGTGAAGTACAAGTACATGATGTCCAGGTACAATGAAGACAAAAACCAGCTCCTTTTAAACTTTCTCGTGATGGCCGAGGACGGCAGGATTGTCATAGACGAGAAAGAGCTTGAGGACGTGCAGTGGATGACCTTCGACGAGGCGCTTGCCGCCGTGCAGAAGGATTCATACGCCCAGACGTTCCTGAAGAACGCCTTAGGCGAGATAAAGAAGTTCTGACCATATGCCGCCATAAAGGCGGCATATGTTTCCATACTGCAGTATATGCAGCTGTTTTCAGGGGAAATGTCTGTATGAGCCGCACGCGGCGGCAATGGGGAAAATATGAGGAAAGCAAGAAGGAAAAAGCTTATAAGGGCCGCATTGGCAGTCTTTGCCGTTGCGGCTGTCTTTATGCTCGTTTTCGTGTGCGCCTGCTCTTCGTCCTCAAAAAACGAGAGCGAGGAAGCAGAGTCCGAGACGAAAGTGCTCAGCTATGACATAGTTTACGACATCACGTCCAACAGGCGCATACGGGCCGAGGAAACCATTGAGATAGACTTTGACGGAGACCCCGCCTTTGAGCGTCTCCTTGAGATATCCAACGGCGAGATGATCCGAAACCTTGAGGCCGTGGAGCTCGTGGCCGCCTCGGACGGCTCCCTCGTGGAGCAGGAAGTCGAGTACCAGGTGGCTTCCACAAGGTATCATGACTTCTGCGTTGAGATAGGCGGGGAAAGCAACAAGTACGGCACCCATACCTACGTTCTGACATACGATTACTGCATCACCAGGGCGGATGACAACTACACCCTTGCCTTCATGGCCTTTGAGCAGAAGCAGGAACATGAGATAGAGCACGGCTCCATCCTCTGCTATCTCCCGGACGGGTACAACAATGATGCGCAGTGTTACTTCCAGCAGAACGGCAGGTCAATAAATGACTTTGAATGGGAAAACGTTGAGACGGCTGACGGCAGAACGGCCATAAAGACCGAATTCGAGGAATACACACCGGGACAGGAGCTCTGGATATACATGACCTTCCAGCCGGGCACTTTGTCCAAGTTCCGTGACCGGTCCCCTCTCTGGTTTGCCGTGGCGGCCGCAGGGCTCATAGTCATTGTGCTTATACTGAAGTTCACCGTATTCAGGACCAAGAAGGTTAACCGGGGCAGAAGTTTCAACGCAATGAAGCGGATGACGCCGCTTCTTATGGGCAAGTTCGCGGACAACCGCGTGGGCAGGGAAGACATATCATCCCTTGTGGTTTACTGGGCGAACAAGGGGTACCTGAAGATGGATCTGACCGACCCGGATGACCCTTCCCTCCTACGCGTGGCGAAATCCCTGCCGGAAAGCACGAAGGAATACGAGAAGTTCCTGTTCTACAATCTCTTCCGTGACGGGAAATCCGTAAAACTCAGCGCCCTGAAGAACAGGTACTATATCCTGGCGGATGCCGCCGCGGAGAATGTGAACGAGCACACGAGGGGCCTGTATGACACTGCATCCATAGTTGTGTCCCTCATAATAACGCTCATTGGCATAGTGCTCATGGGCATAGCGCCGCTTGTTGTGGCGCAGATACAGGTCTCCAGCGCCATCACGTACTACATGAGCTTCATTGTCATAATCCCGGCGCTTATCATTTACGCCGTAATGGAGACCATTGTATACAACAGCTTCAAATCCACAAAGACGATAACGATATGCCTCGTTGCCGCACTGGTTGCCATGTGCGTGCTCACGGTCGTGGCATACGTGTTCCTTATCCCCTCGTACATCGTAGGCAATCTGAGCAAGGAAGTCATCTCCGAGGCCTCATGCATCCTGTTCATCCTGGCTCCGCTGCTCATCCGCAGGTCCTCAAAATACTACGCTGAGATGGATGATGTCGTGGGCTTCCGCACGGCAATAAAGACGGCCACACGTGAGGACATAGAGAAATGGCACGATGATGACCCCCAGATGTACTACAAGATAATGCCTTATGCGCGCGTCATAGGCCTCGCCCAGTACTGGGAGGACAAGAACGCCGGCCTGCCGCTCCCTCCTGCAGACTGGGCAATCATGCCTGCGGGTTCCGGGGACATGACACCTGAAGAGACGGACGCACTGCTCCGCAAGGCCACGGACATGCTGCACGTGTCCCTCACATCCCGTCCCGCACCCCGCGAGGAGGAGCGTGAGAAAGAAGAACAGGAAAAGCACGAAGGCGCCGGAAAATAATGCCCGCAGAACAGCAAACAGACATCATTAAAGGGAGTCCGTACGGGCTCCCCTTTTTGCACTGTTTTTGCGTTATCCGAAGCATACCCGCAGGGATATGCCAGGACTGATGCTTTACTCCGCCACCACGCTGATAATGATCCTGGTCTGGACGCCGTCCAGGAATTTGATGTCCACGGGATAGTCCCCGACAAGCTTTATGGGCTGGCTGAGAACAATCCTTTTCTTGTCCACTTCATACCCGGCGGCGGCGAGGGCGTCTGCAATGTTCTGTGCGGTTACGGCTCCGTATACCTTGCCTTTGAGGCCGGCACGGATCTTTACCTCAAACGTCCTGCCCTTTATCTCTGCGGCCATAGCCTTCATGGCGGCCACTTCCTCTGCCCTGTGGAAGTCCCTGGAGGCCTTCTTCATGGCCATGTCATTGAGCTTGGAGGCCGTAGCCACTTCAGCGTATCCCTTCTTCACAAGAAAGTTACGGGCGAAGCCGTCATTGACGTCCAGCACATCACCCTTTTTACCCTGGCCCTTCACATCCTGCAACAGTATAACTTTCATACGTGTCTCCTTAACCCGGGCCCGCACCAACTGAGGCCCGCTTCTCTACAGTACATTCTAATGCCCCGCCGGGGATTTGTCAAGGTCCCATCGGTTTTGCTCATGAACATTTGTTTCTGCTCTTTCCCATTTCCGCAAATCTGCGGCTCTATGGAATCGGCGCGGAGCCCCTTTTAGGCCTTTAGCCCGCTGCAAGCGCCCCGTTTTGCTATCTGGTGAGGAACTCCTTGATGGCCGGTATGGCCGCCTTGGCGTCATTGTAACCCAGCCAGTAGAGGGCTCCGAGCTTCTCCATGTCCTTTTCGAGGCGGGTTACGGTTACGTGCTCCGAAGGCCACAGGCAGTATATTTCGCCTCTGTCCGCCATCTCCTCCATGCGGGCGCAGGCCTCGTTGTGGCGCTCCTCCGTGGTTGCCAGAGCTTGAGCGAATTCAGGGTACTTGTGGTAGAAGCGGTACGGCATTTTGGAGGGCTTGTCCTTTACGGGATAGCGCCAGCCGCGCTCACGGGTGCGGATTATGACGGTCTTGTCATAGCCGTGCTCTTTGCCCCAGTCTGCAGGCACTTTGTATGCGCAGCCGCCGTCCAGGTACGGCTTGCCGTCCACGATGACCTTCTTTGATACGTACGGCATGGAGGATGACGCACGTACGGCCTGCCATATGTCCGTGCCGGAATTCTTCTCTATGTACTCCGCTTCGCCTGTCTCAAGGCTGGCTATCTGGGCGTAGAACTTCATGGGGCGGGAATAGAAGCGGGCCTCGTCAAAGTCCTCCACTCCCTTCATTTTGCCGAATATGAACTTGAAGCCTATTACGCCCTTGTTCTGCACAAGGGCCCTCAGGCCGCAGTAACGGCCGTCATGGCGGTACTGCAGGTTCATCCTGGCAGACCGGCCTATCTGCCCGGATATGTAGTTCATGCCGTTCAAGGACCCTGCGGAAATGCCCACGGAGCAGCTCATGTTGAGATCTTCCTCCATGAAGGCATCCAGGGCTCCGGATGTGTACAGCCCCCTGAAGGCCCCGCCTTCAAGGATAAGGCACCCTTCTGTGATTTCATCCGATGCGGTTCCTGTGCGGAGCGTTGAGATTCCGGAATACATCTTAGCCATTCAAATCTCCTTTGCGCATAAAGGCCCATAAGGCCGTTATGAGCGCATACGTGGTCCTCCAAAAGGGGGAAGAGCGCATGCTTTTTTATGAAACGGACAGGCTGCAAAGCCTGCCCGTACTGTTCATTATGTCTGCCGGAACCACCGGCTTTGTGCAGCCTGCCCGGCGTATTTGTGCAGTCCGGCGGCTTTGCCCGGGCCTGCCGCCTGAGAGAATCAGCCGAAAAACTGTGAGAGGTCCACAGGCATCCAGCCATTCATGTTTAAAATGTTCTGTGAGTAGAAGTACTTGGATACGCCGCCCTGGAAGTAAGAATCCATCTTTACGAAGAAATCCGGCTGAGGCTCCACTCCGTTGAGAGTGTATACCATTCCGAACAGGAACAGAAGGACTCCGACCACGATTCCCGTCACCACTATGGCGCCGAGGATGCCGTCCACAAAGTGGAACACCTTGGTCTCCCTTGCGGCGTCTATGGCCTTCGGGATAAAGATGGCCAGAAGGATTACCACAACGGCGAATATGATGCCTAAGAAGGCAGTCAGGATGACCTTTGCTATGGTTGTGACGAAATCTCCGTCTCCGAGGGATGAGAGCATGCCGTTTGAAAGGCCCTCAATCCAGCCGTCAAACGAGCCGCTTTCTGAAACTATTACCCACGCGAGGTAGAATCCCATGATTACAAGGACTATGGCAAGGAGTGTCCACAGGCCTGAGAAGAGGCCGCTCTTGTATCCTCTGCGGATGCATGCGCATATGACGCCTATGAGCACAAAGTCCATGAGGTACGGCTGGACAAAAATCCAGGTTTCGGACTCGAATATGGAGTACAGGTACTGGTCTGTGATGGCCGCGCCGTTCACGGAAATACCGGTCATGTCCAGGACCATGAGGCATCCGACAACTATGAGAGCCAGGACGGTGAAGTATTTTATAGCTCCCGTAATGGCTCCGAAGATCCTGTCACAGACGCCCCATCCGCCGCGGTGCTGCTTCAGCTTCTTTTTCTGGGACTTGGATATCTTTTTGTATGCCTTGAAGTCATTGCGTGAGAGGGCGTCCACTATGTCCGCGTCACTCTCCTGGACGGCTTCCATGTTTTTGTATTTGAGCTTGCGCTTGTGCTTTGTGATGCCGCGTGCGAACCCCTTGCGGAATGAAGCGGAGATAAGCATGAAGAGCAGCATGATGACAATCCCTGCGCCTATGACCACAACGGGCCCCAGCCAGGCATTGTCCTCCAAATAATCCCCCGCGTACACTCCGATAAGAGTCGCCCCGACTGCCGCAATAACGAACTCATTGGCCCAGGAGCTTATTGCCATGAAGCCCTTGCACAGGCCCACGATAAGCCCGATCAATGCCGCCACGCACAGCACACAGAGCAATATTATGCCAATGTAATCTGTCATACGCACCCCATTTCCCTAAAAGGTTGCATGTTCCAAAGTGTTGCAGAAGTTACGGGTTGCCGCCCGTTTCCTTGCGGGCGCCGTATCATGCACGGCCCTTGGCCGTGAATATAGTTACTTGTTGTTGAAGCTGTCCTTCAGCGAGACTATCTCGGTGAGCACGAGGCTATCGCCTGCCTTGTGCCTGAAGTACCCCTCGCGCATGAGCTGGAAGGAGCCTTCCGTCTCTGCAAGGTACGGCTCTGCCTTGCCATAGAAGACCTTCTCGCTGTCCGGATTGAGCCTCTCGCCGTAGTCCTGGTCCGGATACTGCTCATCCAAAAGCAAAGGCTGGTACTTGCGGAATTCCGCGTCTTTCCCGTACCATGCGTCCACCCACTGTATGACGCCCTTGGCCTTTACCGCTGTGGGCATGCTGGTGCCGGATTTGGTCTCCGGGAAGTATGTGCAGAGGAGCTCCTGAACCTCGCCGTTTTCATCTGAACGGACGGCATCGCAGCGCACTATGTACGCGCCTTTGAGGCGCACCGTACCTCCCAATGTGAGCCTCTTGTACTTGGGCGGAGGATTGAGAGCGAAGTCATCCCGCTCTATATAGACGCGGCCCGTGAACTTTATTTTGCGCGTGCCCATGTCCTTTACCGGATTGCGCTCAAAGTCCAGCTCTTCCTCGCCCATATAGTTGGTTATGGTGAGCTTCAGGGGATTGATGACCGCCATTGCACGCTCTGCGTTCTCGTTGAGGCTGTCCCTTATGCAGCTGTCCAGCTGGGCGATGCTGACTACGGAGTACACCTTCGCAACGCCTACGTCCTGGCAGAACTTCTTCAGTGCCTCCGGAGGCACGCCCCTTTCACGAAGGCCCATTATGGTAGGCATCCTGGGGTCATCCCATCCGCGCACATAGCCCTCGTCCACAAGCTTCTTGAGATAGCGCTTGGACATGAGCGTGTTGGTTATGTTGAGCCTTGCGAACTCAATCTGCCTGGGCACAGGCTGGGCAAAGCCCGCCTTTTCTATGACCCAGTCATACAGGGGCCTGTGGTTTTCAAACTCCAGGGAGCACAGGGAATGGGTTATGCCCTCTATCGCGTCTGACAGCGGATGGGCGAAATCATACATGGGATATATGCACCACTTGTTCCCGGTCCTGTAATGCTCCACGTGGGCAATCCTGTATATTACGGGGTCCCTCATGTTTATGTTGGGCGAGGACATGTCTATCTTTGCCCTTAAAACCATGGCCCCGTCCGGATACTTTCCGGCCTTCATCTCGCGGAAGAGCCTTAAGTTCTCCTCCACCGGCCTGTCCCTGTACGGGGACGGAGTGCCGGGCTC
>JAJPYR010000100.1:0-1117 GCA_021204825.1 Clostridia bacterium
ATAAAGTTTTATATTTTTTTCAAGAAACTTATTATTTTCTGTTTAAAATTGCCAGAAACTGTTTATATATATTATGTAGGATAAAATGTCAAGGGAAATAAAACGGTCTCCATTAGATTGAAGTAATGTGCCGGCCTGGTCTCAGTTTCTATTCATACAAGCAACTTATTTTTTATTTACCATAGGAGAATGTATCCACTGTGAACAGAGCTCAAATGGGCATATGAAAGCACAGCATTGGAGAATACCTCATTATGACAACAGGACTTGACAACGAATTCACAAGAATGCAGCTTTCATATGCTATATGCAAGGCGTTTACAGTAGCTATAGAAGAAGACTATACCTCATACGATGCATGGGAGGCTATAGAAGATGATCTTCATGTCACTCCCGAAGAGATTGAAACTTTACTGAAGAATATTCTTGACAGCAAGAAGACGGGCTTCAGCTTCAGTATGGACTCTTCGGTTTCAGCAAATCTGGTTATGATAGGGAATTGGCTCTACTCATTCTCTATGGAAACTTTAGAGCTCTTTTACGCTGACATAAAAGCAGATCTTGTGCTGATTGCCCATAACAGGGATCTTGAGCAGAGTTTTAAGGACAACCTTGTATCATTTTATTGCAGTGTGCTGGCAAATACAACAACTCAAGATGGCTGTATAGTCTGTCCTGTGTCCAAGCGGCAGCGCAGGATAATAAAAAAAGTCTGTGGCCTTGATATAAAGGCAACAGACAATTTTCTAGCTACTCAGGTTACAAATCATATAATCAGTCACCATGGTGTAAAAGGAAGTCATGATAAGAGCATGGCAGTTCCCTCCAATATGGGACAGATTGTTGATGTACTGATGCACAGTGATTCAGCAGAGCTTTCGTCTTATCACAGTGGCGAATTAAGATTTCATAAAAGGTTTTTAAGCAAGCATGGTTCTCCTTCGGTAGAGATACTCTTCAAAAAGAAAATGCCGGATGGGTATGTATGTGTAGTTCTGGAGGCGATGACAGATACGAAGAAGGGGGTATTAAGGATTGTAACAGCATATAGACACAAGTAAAAAGTGCAAGAAAAAACACCCGGAGAGCAAATGTTGATGTCCCAACACCAGCTCTG
>JAJPYR010000100.1:1217-21259 GCA_021204825.1 Clostridia bacterium
AAAAACACCCGGAGAGCAAATGTTGATGTCCCAACACCAGCTCTGCAGCAACTGCAGCACTGGTGCGACACCAAACCTAAAACGTCCGAAGCGGTTTCGCTCATTTCCAAGTGTATACGCAAAGTCATAAAAGAAATCGGGAGCGCAACCAAACCGTAATCTGTACGCTCCCTGTAAGAATATTTTCTTTCAATAGTGTGTTCAGTGTACTATATTTTACAAACATTGTCAACAATTTTTTTACAAAATCATATGAACTTCAGCGAACTTACAACGAACCTACAATTTCTGAGCTAAAGAGGCACCTTAAGAAGTATCTGGACCTGCTGGAAAGGGAGAGTGTGTATGTCACGCGCAGGGGGGAAGTGGTTGCCGTGCTCTCCGCCCCGCATGAAGAGCGTGTAAAGATTATAGAGTCATTGTTCGGATGCATCCCTGCGGACATCACTCTGGAGGAGTCCAGGGAAGAGCGTTTAAGCAGGATATAGCGGTTTTAAGGCCCGTACAGGGGTCCCGGAAGGGTGCGGACGGGGTGTGTCCTGCCTGTGGATACGGTGCGGAATATAAGGAAAGAGCGCCTGCCGGATGGCAGGCGTTCTTCCCTTGTTCAATCTGTCTGTGGGGATATAGCTGTTTGGGGTTACTCGCTGGCGAACTGCGAGTTGTACAGGTTGGCGTAGAAGCCGTTGAGAGCCATGAGGGACTCGTGGGTGCCCTGCTCTACGATGTTGCCGTCACGCATTACGAGGATGAGGTCGGCGTTCTTGATTGTGGAAAGGCGGTGGGCGATGACGAAGGACGTGCGGCCTGCAGTCAGCTTGTCCATGGCCTCCTGGATGATCTCTTCGGTGCGGGTGTCCACGTTGGAGGTTGCCTCGTCAAGAATGAGCATGGGCGCGTTCTCAACCATTGAGCGGGCTATCGTTACCAGCTGCTTCTGGCCGCCGGAGAGCTCGTTGCCCGTCTCCATGTAGTAGTCCAGGCCGCCCGGAAGGGTGTCTACGAGGTATGAGATGTTGGCCGCCTTGCAGATATTCTCGAGATGCTCGTCGGAGCATTCCTTGTCGTAGAGAATGTTCTCCCTGAGGGTCCCCTCGAACATCCAGGTTTCCTGGAGCACCATGCCGAAGATGTCATGGATCTCCTCACGGGTCATGTCGTGGATGGAGACCCCGTCTATCCGGATGTCGCCGCTGTTCACCTCATAGAAGCGCATGAGAAGGTTTACCATGGTGGTCTTGCCTGCGCCTGTGGGCCCTACTATTGCCACCTTGCTGCCTGCCTTGATAGTTGCGGAGAAGTCAGGGATTATGATTCTGTCTTCATTGTAGCCGAAGCATACATGGTCGAATACGACATCGCCGCGGATGCCTTCGGTGAGCTGGGGGGTCTTGTAGGACTCATCTTCCATCTCGGGCTCCTTGAGGAAGTCAAAGACACGTCCTGCCGCAGCGGCCGCGGACTGAAGCGTGTTGAACGCCTGCGCAAGCTGGGTAAGAGGGCTTTGGAAGAGCCTTATGTATGCAATGAACGCAACTATTGTTCCGTATGTCACGGCCCCGCTTCCGTTGGTCATGAGAATGCCGCCGGTAATGAGAACTGCCGCATACGCTATGTATGCAATTACGTTCATGACGGGCATCATGATGCCTGAGATTGCCTGGGAAAGGATGGTGGCTTTGCGGAGTTTCTTGTTGGTTCCCTCGAAATCATCTGCCGTGCGCTTTTCAGCGTTGAAGGCCTTTATGACTATCTGTCCGCCGTAAGCTTCCTCGACCTTGCCGTCCAGAGCGCCCAGCTCATTCTGCTGCTTGCGGAACTGGGGCTGTGAGAAGTGCATTATGATGACCAGAACCACTATCATGATGGGTATCACGCACACGGCTGCAAGGGCCATCTGCCAGGATACCACGAACATTGCTATGAGAACGCCTATGATCATGAAGACTGAGTTGAAGATCATGTTCACGGACTGGTTTAAGGATACGCCTATGGTATCGACATCGTTCGTCACAACGGAGAGGGTGTCGCCGAACGCATGGTTGTCGAAGTACCTTAAAGGCACTTTGTTGATCTTGTGCGAGATGTCCGTACGCAAATTCTTGCACATTCTCTGCGTAACCACAACCATGAGCCATGAGGACACGTACCTTAAGACGGCCTCACCGACATAGAAGATAATGAGGATTTCGGCACAGTACCATATGTAGCTCATGTCTATCCCGTTGAGCACTCCGATGCCGTTGGCCAGCTCATCCGTAAGATTGCTCAGCCATGTGGGTGCTATTATCGCCAAGACGGTGGATCCTGCAGCGAATACTATGGAAATTACAAGCGATACAATGTAAGGCTTCATGGTGCCAAGAAGCTGTCCGATGTTCTTGGCAAATGCTCCCTTCGGAAGCTTTTCTACGACCTGCTGACGGCCTCTCGGTCCTCCCATCATCCCTGGCATAATCCGAGTTCCTCCGCTGAAAGCTGTGACAGGGCGATGTCCCTGTATGTCTGGCAGCTCTCCAGAAGCTCCTGGTGAGTGCCTATTCCGACTGCCGCACCGTTCTCAAGAACGACAATCTTGTCTGCGTCCATAATTGTACCTATTCTCTGCGCCACTATGATGGAAGTGGTGTCCTTGAGCTCTTCCCTGAGATTATCGCGGACCTGCTTGTCCGTCTTGAAGTCAAGGGCAGAGAAAGAGTCATCAAAGATGGCAATCTCGGGCTTTGCGCATATCGCACGGGCTATGCAAAGGCGCTGCTTCTGTCCGCCGGACACGTTGGAGCCGCCCTGGGCAATCTCGCTCTCATAGGCGTCCGTCATCTCATTGATGAATCCGTCCGCCTCGGCAATCTTTGCGGCATGGGTTATGGCATCCATGTCCGTTATGCCCGCATATCCTATGTTTTCGGCAACTGTTCCGGAGAACAGGATGCCCTTCTGCGGCACGAAGCCTATCTTTTCATGTATGGTCTTCTGTTTCATGTCCCTTACATCCACGCCGTCCACAAGGACCTGGCCCTCGGTGACGTCATAGAAGCGGGGGATGAGGTTTATAAGGGTGGACTTGCCGGAACCGGTGGCGCCTATGAATGCAAGCGTCTGGCCCTTCTCAATCCTGAAGGAGACGTTCTTTATGGCATCGTTGTCCGCATCGGGATATCTGAAGCATACATCCCTGAACTCCACGGTGCCTTCCTCTGTGGGCTCTGCCTCCGTCTCGGGGTCGTGAATGGAGGCGGGGGTGTCCATAACCACATTGATACGCCTTGCAGCGACCTGGGCTCTGGGCAGCATGACGAACATCATGAGAAGCATCATGAAGGACATGATTACCTGGGACGCAAGCATCATGAATGATGTGACGGTCGCGTAGTCTATTTCGCCGGCGTTCATAAGGTTGCCGCCTATGATGTATATGGCAAGGGAGACTCCGTTCATTATGAGCATTATGACGGGGCTCAGAAGGCCAAGGACAACGTTTGTGAATATCTGTGTCTTCGTAAAGTCGTTGTTGGCCTTGTCGAACTTTTTGTTCTGGTACTCCTCCGCATTGTACGCGCGGACAACTCGTATTCCTGTAAGATTCTCACGGGTCACCGAGTTCAGGCGGTCTGTGAGTTTCTGCATGATCCTTGTCTTCGGCAGGGCCACCATGACGACTACTACAAGAATGGCGATGAGCGCAACGACCGCAATGACCGTTGCCCATGTGAGCGATGCGTTTGTCGTGCTTATCTTGCATATGGCCCATATGATGGTTACGGGCGCTGCAATGAGCATCCTTAGGATCATGACGTTGGCCATCTGGACCTGCTGGACGTCGTTGGTGCTTCTTGTAATCAAAGAGGCCGTGGAGAACTTGTTGACCTCTGCGATTGAGAAGCTCTCAACCTTGTTGAACAGCTTTGTCCTGATCCTTGCGGACATGTCGCCTGCCACATATGCGGCCACGAAGCAGCATCCCACCTGGAAAAGGGCGCATCCTACCGCAAAGGCCAGCATGATGCCGCCGTTGTACCAGATGCCGCTTACATCGGACGTCGTGATGGCATTAATGGCGTTCTGCAGATAGTCCACGATTGACATCGTGCACCAGACCTGGCCTATCGTGAACCCTACAATCACCACGATAAGCAGCCAGTCAACCGGCCGCAGATTTCTGTAAATCCTGAGCATTCTTCTCTCCTGTATTGTTTCTGTCTGCTATATTGTGTATAGTTTCAGAGAATCTGTCGCATTTCTCCAAAAAGTCCGGGAGCTCGTCCTCGGGGAACGAGTTCAGAAGCAGCGTTATGTGCCTCATAATATCCATAAGATGCCCGGCTATCACGCCGTTGCCCTTGGGCGTTATGCATATGCACACGGACCGTCCGTTCTTTTCCCGTTTGATGTATCCGGCCTCCTCAAACGGCTTTAAATACCTGCTTACATTGGGCAGCGCCATTCCGGTGGCCTTGGATATGTCAGACAGCGTTATGTGCTTCCTGTTTTTCTGCTCGAAATCGCGTATGCCCTTCAGGAGCTTGTACTTCCTGAAATCCGTGTCGTGCACCGGAATCACTTTCTCGATATTTTCAGTTATGTCCATAAAGGTGTTTGCGAAGTGCTTTATATCCTTTTCACTCGCCATATTCCGTACCTCAATTC
This sequence comes from Clostridia bacterium, assembly GCA_021204825.1. Classification (GTDB taxonomy): domain Bacteria; phylum Bacillota; class Clostridia; order Christensenellales; family Borkfalkiaceae; genus Coproplasma. The sequence goes on from JAJPYR010000100.1 coordinate 5,865, forward strand.
AGTGCCTGTCCTTTAATGCTTTACTCAATGCTCCATGCAAATACTTATCCTTGTGATAATAATCACGGGCAATATATTTATCATATGATAACTTTGTTGTCAAACATTTTAAGGGAGTCTGTCCATTATTTCACGAAAAATTCACAAAGCTTATCACGTGATAATATTTCTGTCGCACGCCGCCCCAGGTTAAACCACAGTCTGTCGTATATCTTTACGCCCAGGACCGCAACATATTGTGTTCCGGTCTCCGTTTCATCCGGCTCTTTGCAGGGGGGCAGACCCGGTGGAGAATACGGCAGTGCGGATTTTGCAGTTTTACTCTGCAACCTGTAACACAGCAGGGTGTTTTCAACGGATTCAGCCATAATATTTCACATAAAAACTGATTACAGCCCGCCGGCCCGGCGTGTATAGTTATTGCTGATAAACAAATGTTTGTTTTCGCGCAAAACATCATGGAATCCATGTCCGCGTGCTCCAATGTCCGCATGCGGGGATGTTGGGCGCACACGCAGATTCTGCTGGCCTGATATCTGTCTTGCTGTCACCAATATGGAGGCAAGGGATGCGTGAAGCCGCATCATAAGCAGCCGCCTGCAAGGGAAATTTCCGGATGCAAAATATCCTCCGGCGGCGGCAAAAGATAGACATTACAATTCCGGCAGGGTAAAATCAATCATGAATGCAAAGGACAGGGCAGGGGCAGGAAAATGAGACAGGTAACATTGTATCACGGGTCTCCGGAGGCGGTGGTGTCTCCGGCTGCGGGGAGGGCATGGAAAGACTTCGGCCCCGGTTTTTACTGCACGGAAGGCAGGGATTCAGCTCTCGAGTGGGCCTGTGAGAAGGACAGGGACGGATATGTGAGCAGTTATACGCTGGATCAGGAGGGCCTCGCTTTTTTGAATCTTCTGGACGGCAGGCATTCCATACTCAACTGGCTTGCCGTTGTCGTACAGAACAGGCAGGTGAAGCCGCCGGCGCCCATCTTCACAGAGAGCGTGGAATGGGTCACCGGAAACTGCGCCGTGGACATCAGCTCATATGACATAATCATAGGCCGCAGAGCAGATTACGTGTTCTTCCGGTTCGTTATGGACTTTCTCTGCAACAGTATAACGCTGCGCCAGTTTGCCGGGGCAATGCGTATCGGGGATGAAAGCCAGTGGTGTCTAAAAAGCCCGGATGCCATTCAAGGCATGAAATTCAAAGGGGCGGATCCTGTGGGGTCATGGCATTACGGAACCGCAAACGCCCGGATGACAGCATACTATAAAGAGTACTGGGGCATTGCAGGTGCGGCGAGGGATAAAAGCCTCGGTGATCTGTACATGAGCGACATACTCCGGGAAGGTATCAAGCCCGGGGACGGGCGCCTTCTGGCGGCGGAGGAAGTGTAATGGAAGCATATGATGAAGAGTTTGTAGATATCGCCATGGACACCCTCGGCGAGGCTCTGGATTATGCTGTAAGAGCATGCGGCCTGGGCCCGGATGAGTTTTTCAGCCGGCTCATCTCAAGCGGCATCGCTCACCAGATTGAATGCGGCAACACGAAGTACGTCTGCGGCATGTCCGGTACGGAGCTTGCGCGGGAAGTTCTTTTCCGCACAGACGCAAAGACGGACTTCCCTCCCGTGATGGTCGATTTCCCATACACGGATATATACTGGGCCGGCTGGATTCTTGCATATTCCCAGTGGCAGACCTGCCGCACATTCCAGGAAATCCGGAGATACGTATCCGTCAAAGACGTCATAGACATGTATTATCCTCTCCATGAGGCTCCGGAGAGCAAGTTCGTGGATGTGCTTGAGGCAATCATAGCCAGAAAAGAATCCGGGGACTCACAGTAATCTGTACAGCCACCAGACAGTTCCGCACGGATTGCACATTGTGAACATCCTGCAAAAACCAGGTAATGGAGCTGGGTTAAGTAAGGCTAAGCTTTGCAGGGCTTTATTTCTGGCTTGTTTTTATCGCTGGCGTATGATACACTTAAGCATGTCCGGATAAGCAGCAGTCAGAGGGGTGATAGTTATGAGCAAAGAGACATCTGTAAAAAACTTAAAGCCTTTGCCTATAGGCACAGCAAGCTATAAAGAGGCAGTTATGGACTGTTACTGCGTGGACAAGACTCTTCTTATTCGGGATATTCTCGACAAGAAGGTAAAGGTTTACCTTATAACCAGGCCCAGAAGGTTCGGCAAAACATTTAACATGAGCATGCTGCAGACTTTTTTTGAGAACTCAGGGGAAGACAAGTCCGTATATTTCAAGGACAAGAAGATTTGGAAGTGCGGACCGGAGTACACGGACAAGATGGGTGCATATCCCGTCATAAGCATAAGCTTCAAGGATGCGCGCGGAAATAACTGGGAAGAGTGCTATAATGAAATTACAAAAGTATTATCTGCTGAGTTTAAAAAACGGATAAAGATTGCCGATAATCCGAAGCTGGATGCGTCTGACAGAGAAAAATTCATTGCTATAAAAGAGGGATTGGCTCAGGGAAGCGATTACAGGGATTCTTTGATGTGGCTTACTGAGCTGATGCAATCAACATGCAAGAAATGTCCAATCATATTGATTGACGAGTATGATACCCCGATTCAGGCCGGATACCTGTACGGCTATTATGACAAAGTCATAGATTTCATCAGGCCTTTTTTCTCAAAAGCGCTGAAGGACAATGCCAATATTGCTTTTGCAGTTCTCACCGGAATCAACAGGGTATCAAAGGAAAGCATCTTCAGCGGTCTGAACAATCTGAAAACCTATTCAATTTTGGATGACACTTTCAGTGAGTACTTCGGATTTACCAGAGATGAAGTCAGAGATATGTTTGACTACTACGGTTACAGCGGCATGTATGGCACTGCTTGTGCGTGGTATGATGGATACAGATTTGGCAGAAGTGGAATATTCAATCCCTGGTCCATAATAAACTACATAGATGACGGGGCATCCTCTGAACCTAAAGATTACTGGATTAACACATCCGGGAATGATATCATTTATGATCTTTTGAAGGGTGCCACACCTGAGGTTTTGAACAACCTTATTGCCCTTTTGCAGGGCGAGAATATTGTGGCAATGATAGATGAGAATCTGACCTATCCGGAACTTAAAGGCGATGTCACAAACGCATACTCTCTTCTTTTAATGTCAGGATATCTCAAAACTGTGGATTCACAGTTCTGCTCCATGCCGGATGGGATATTGATGGGTTTGTCTCAAAGGCACAATTACTGCCTTGCGATTCCCAACGAGGAAGTAAAGGATGCTTTTTATTTCTTCATTAAAAAGCTGATTTCTTCATTCTGCGCAAAAGAGCCGGATGGAAAGCTGTTCATCGAAATATGGGATGCCATTATGGCCAGAGATGCAGATGCCGTGACTGCAAGTTTGCATGGCTTCCTCAGCAGCACAGCAAGCTACTTTGACACTGCTTACGAGTCTTTTTACCAGGGATTCATGCTCTCGGTATGTGCATACAAATGGGGCAGTTATCTTATCCATACCCAGGAGCCTTCAGGGTTGGGCAGATATGACATAGAGCTGGAGCCGAGGGGGCAGAATCTGCCGGGAATAATAATTGAAGTGGAGAGCGTCACCAGGAGCAAATCCCAGAATGCAGGCCCGCTTGAAAAACGCGCACGGGCCGGTCTTGAACAGATCAAAGCCAAAGGATACAACAGAAATCTCCTTTCACGGGGAATCAAAGACATCATTCTTGTGGGCATTGCCTTCAATGCAGATGAAGTCAGCGCGGTAATTGAATAGAGTATTAAGAATCATCAAAATGCCTGTCAGCATTGGCAATGGCCTTCCTCACGCTGCATAAGCAGACTCAAATGGCCCGGATGCATGCCCGGGCTTTTTGCATGGTTCAGCTCGTTTTATACAGCTGGAAGCAAGTTTGTGGAAGTGCTTCTGTAAAAACAGTCTTTGGCACACTTGGCTCCACACGGATTACACATTGTGAACATCCTGCAAAAGTTGCGTTAATGTTCGCGCAGGTTTCTTGCAAAGCTTTGCGCGCGTGCGTATACTGCATCTTATAGAAATACGTTTATGAGGGATGAGATGAAGAAAGGAAGGGCAGCTGCGTGCATAGCGTCTGCTGTTATTGCGGCCGTCATATGCATTGGAATGGCAGGATGCAGCGGATGCCACGGGAGAGACAGTTCCGGCTCTATGCCGGAGGAGACCGGGACTGACTTAGATTCCCTTGCGGCAAATGCCGCAGGGGATATAGCTGCGGCCGTGTATACGGATGCGGACAGCGCAATGGCAAATGCGTCCAAGCTCACAAAGAAGACTATCTCATCATCCGGGGCGTACTACCTGGATGATGATTCCCTTGCGGGGAAGAAGATAAGCGTGGAGGCGGACGGGGTAACCCTGTATCTAATCAATGCCACCCTTACCAATGACGGCAAATGCATAGAGAGCGAAAAGTTTGGGCTCACCATAACGCTCATCGGCTCCAGCACAATAATGGGCACCGGGGATGCAAAGAATGCCGTGGACATAGAGAAAGGGCTCGTCATAAACGGTCCCGGCAGCGTTGAGATAACCTCGACGAAGAACGGCATAAAGGCAGGGAGCATAAAGATCCGGGATGCCTCCGTGGACATCAGCGCGGACCAGGACGGCCTGCATGCAGAGATAGACTATGATGACAATGACACAGCCCCTTCATTCTCGTATAATGAGGGCGGCTTCGTGTACATACAGGATGCGGCCGTGTCTGTCACATCCTCGGATGACGGCATCCAGGCAGACACTTTCGTGTACATAGCCGGGGACTCAGACATAGATGTAACAACAAACGGCGGAGCACCGTCATCGCTCTCCCAGATAACGGACTCGTCCTCGGACAATGTGTCCGGCAAGGGCATAAAGGCCGGCCTTCTGGACTGGGGAGAGAATGATACGGACCTGGAGGTTACGGATGACTCCAATGGAGACTATCTCATCTATATAACCGGCGGGGATATAGACATCAACTCCAATGATGACGCCGTGCACAGCAACGGGCAGATCATCATGACTGCAGGGACTCTGCATGCAACCACAGGGGATGACGGCATGCATGCAGACAAGCTCATGAAGATTTCCGGAGGGGACATAGACATAGAGAGGTGCTATGAGGGCATAGAGTCCGCGAAGGTGGAGATATCCGGAGGCAATATATCCGTTATGTCTTCAGATGACGGCATAAACGGCGCGGACGGCACTTCAAACCGGCCGGGCAGCGCCAATTCCGGCTGCCACATCATAATCTCCGGCGGGAACGTGTATGTGGATGCGGGGGGAGACGGCGTGGACTCAAACGGGACTATGCTGATTTCCGGCGGCTCCATGTATATCTCCGGCTCTGCCAGCGGGGACAACGCCGCACTGGACGCAGACGGCTCCATATGGGTCAACGGCGGGTAGGTCTTTGCCTGCGGGGCATACGGCATGGTTGAATTGCCCGCTTCCAGTTCAGAGCAGAACGTGGTGTCATTCACATACTCAACGCAAGGCGGCACCTGCCTGGAGGCCGGCGAGACCCTGTACCTCACGGACGAGGATGAGAACACAATCATGTACTTTGAGCTCCCCAAGAAGTGCCAGTCCGTAATAGTCTCGGCCCCGGAACTTGAGACAGGCGGCACATACTCCATATACGGAGACGGCAGCAGCCTCATTTCATTCACCATCTCAGGCACCATAACGAAGGTCGGTTCATCCGCATCCGTATCTTCCGGAAAGCCCGGCGGCTCCATGCCAAGCGGCAGGGGCCCCAACAGGGGATTCTGACACAAGCAGATCTTAAAGCCCATCGGACTCAGGATAAGTGTGTTTTCCTTATGGGCGCATGCGTCTTAAAACCGGCGTGTGGAATACGCCCCTGAACCGGCGGCATAATCCGTGCAGAATCATAAACTGAACAGCAGGTAGGCGTCCTTTCAGAGGACGCCTTTTCCGCGTGCCAAAACAGGCGGCGGACTGCCGTTGCGCGGACCCTCTGAGGGTCCCCCCAAAAAACCGCTGCCGGAACAGGTCCCTGAAAAACCGCTGCCGGAACAGGTCCCTGAAAAACCGCTGCCGGAACAGGTCCCTGAAAAACCGCTGCGGGGCCGAAACCTACAAAAAACGCTGCGGGGCCGGAACTCACAAAAAACGCTGCGGGGCCGGAACCCCCAAACCTTTGCAGGACCAGGGACAGACCGGAAAACTGTGCCTGAAAAGATGACTTGCAGGACATGAATGTTAATTTTGTTCAATGGATTGTTCAGTACAACCGCATACAGGATTTGCTATAAGTGCAGCTTATAACAAGCATAAAAATGTGCAAATACCGGGATATTTCATTTCATTTGACTATTGGAATGTCTTTGCATATAATCGTAGGCGTAAATGAATTGGCGGGCGTTGAGAGAGCCGCTTAGAAATACATTAGAAGGAGTTAACGATTATGAATGTTCCGGAGCTGTTCGGAGAGAACGTATTCAATGACACCGTGCAGAAAGAGATGCTGCCCAAGGAAGTGTACAAGACACTTAGGGCAACGATAGAGGCAGGCCACCGCCTGGACGTGTCCATCGCGGGAGCCGTTGCGGCCGCTATGAAGGACTGGGCAGTGTCCAAGGGCGCAACCCATTACACGCACTGGTTCCAGCCTCTTACAGGCTTGACCGCAGAGAAGCATGACAGCTTCATAGAGCTGGACGGAGACAAGGTCATAATGCAGCTCACCGGAAAGAGCCTCATAGTAGGCGAGCCGGATGCATCCAGCTTCCCCTCCGGCGGCTCACGTGCCACATACATGGCCAGAGGATATACGGCCTGGGATCCCACATCACCCGCTTTCGTAAAGGACGGCACACTTTACATCCCCACGATATTCGTATCCTTCACAGGAGAGACCCTGGACAAGAAGGCACCGCTCCTTCGTTCCATGGCTGCAATAGACAGACAGGCAAAGAGGGTTTTAAAGCTCTTCGGGATAGACTGCAAGAAGGTCACAACGACCGTAGGCCCCGAGCAGGAGTACTTCCTCATAACCGAAGAGGACTACGCAAAGCGCAAGGATTTGAGACTCACCGGCAGGACGCTGTTCGGAGCGCCCGTATCCCGCGGACAGGAGCTTGAGGACCATTACTTCGGAAAGATCAAGCCGGCCGTAACTGAGTACATGAGGGACCTGGACGAGACGCTGTGGTCATACGGCATCACTTCCAAGACCAAGCACAACGAGGTTGCTCCCGCACAGCATGAGATGGCTCCCGTGTTCTCCACAACCAACGTTGCCGTGGATGACAACATGCTCTCCATGGAGCTCATGAGAACGGTGGCAAAGAAGCACGGCCTTGTGTGCCTCCTGCATGAGAAGCCCTTCAGGGGAATCAACGGCTCAGGCAAGCACAACAACTGGTCCATATCCACAGACAACGGCTTCAACCTCTTCAACCCCGGCCCGGAGCCGGAGAACAACACGTTCTTCAAGCTCATGCTGGCAGCCGTTGTAAAGGCGGTGGATGATTACCAGGGCATTCTCAGGGCATCCGTTGCAACGGCAGGAAACGACCACCGTCTCGGCGCGGACGAAGCCCCTCCGGCAATCATATCCATATATCTTGGAGACCAGCTCGGAGCCCTTGTGGACAGCATCGTGAAGGGAGACAAGTATGTGGCTCCCGTGGCAACCGAAGGCAGCATAGGCGTTCCTGAGAGCCCTATATTCCCCAAGGATGCGTCAGACAGAAACAGGACATCCCCGTTCGCCTTTACAGGCAACAAGTTCGAGTTCAGAATGCTGGGCTCCCAGTCCAACATCTCAGACGCCAACATATGCCTCAACACAATCATAGCAGACTCCTTTGAGCAGTTCGCAGACGAGCTGGAGAAGGCTTCGGATGTAACCGCTGCGGCGGAGGCTATAGTAAAGCGTGAGCTTACGGACCATTACCGCATCATATTCAACATGGACGGCTACGGCCCCGGCTGGGAGGCTGAGGCAGAGAAGCGCGGGCTTCTCAACAACAAGAACACCGCAGACGCCGTTCCCGTGCTGTATGAGCAGAAGAACATAGACGTATATGTGCGCCAGGGCGTTTACACACAGGCCGAGGCAATTGCCAGGGCGGACGTGTTCCTTGAGAACTACACGAAGCTCATAAACATAGAGGCCCTTACGATGATAGAGATGGCAAAGAGGGACATCATCCCCGCCGTGTCAGACTTCATCGCGGATCTCTGCCAGAACGTAGCCTCCAAGAAATCCGTATGCGAGGACATCCCCTGCGAGAGCGAGACATCCGTCATCAAGAAGCTCTCCGCCCTCAATGACGCGGCTTCCGCAGCCGTTGCACAGCTGGAAACAGACGTGGCCGCAGTGGACAGGACAGACGTGAAGGCGTCCTCACAGGCAATGGCTCATGTAATCCTGCCGGATATGGAAACTCTGAGGGCTTCCGTTGACGAGATGGAGAAGCTGACATCCTCAGACTTCTGGCCTTATCCCACATACTTCGACCTTCTCTATGACGTGATGTGATCCGTGGCCGGAAATGGCCCGGATCACCGTCCCCAAAGGGCCCGGAACAGGGCCTTGAGGAGAGTTAGAAGGCACTTATGCAGACTTTCAGCCGGCTGCCCTGCCATTTGCAGGGCCTCCGGAAGACATGCCCATACATAGATTTTCAGGCGTGGCGGCCGCCCTAAAGCCGCCAGGGCCCAGGGTGAAACTCCCGGGGCGACATCATCCGAAAGCCCGTAAAGGGTGAGAGGGTGCTCAAAAAAGGCCTTTTTTGGAAATTTAGACAGTTAAGGAATTGGGACAGTTGAGGACCGCATGGCGGAGCTGATATAAGAGTGTCCTTGATAGTCCTGTGTTATTAAAATTCCGGAGGCGTTTTTTTATGAGTGATTCATCAGTATCAATTGCGATATGGTTCTTGATCGGCGCGGCCTTGGTATTCTTCATGCAATGCGGCTTCGCCATGGTAGAGACCGGATTCACCAGAGCCAAGAGTGCAGGCAACATCATAATGAAGAACCTGATGGACTTCTGCATTGGCACTGTGGTCTTCATGCTTCTCGGCTTCGGTCTCATGATGGGACAGGACGCAGTAAGCTATTTCTGCGGAGCTCCAAATCTTGGAATCTTCTCAGACTGGAACAGCTTCACATCCGCGGATGCTGCAAACTTCGTCTTCAATCTGGTGTTCTGCGCAACGGCGGCGACAATCGTGTCCGGAGCCATGGCAGAGCGCACAAGGTTCATCTCATACTGCATATACTCAGCTCTTATTTCACTCGTTGTATATCCGATAGAAGCAGGATGGGTATGGGGCGGCGGCTGGCTTATAAGCCTTGAAGAGCTCACAAACGGAACTCTTCCCGGATTCATAGATTATGCCGGTTCCGGATGCATCCATACCGTAGGCGGCGTAGCCGCACTCATCGGCGCCTGCTTCTTAGGCCCCCGTATCGGAAAGTACGAGAGGGACAAGAACGGGAAGGTGACAAAGGTCAACGCCATCCAGGGCCACTCATTAACCCTCGGCGCCCTCGGCGTGTTCATCCTCTGGTTCGGCTGGTACGGATTCAACGGCGCTGCCGCACAGAGCGCTGAAGAGCTGGCTGCCATATTCGTAAACACCACAATCGCACCCGCGGTTGCAAGCTGCGTAACCATGATCTTCACATGGATTCTGCACAAGAAACCCGATGTATCCATGACCCTCAACGCGGCCCTGGCCGGTCTTGTTGGCATCACGGCAGGATGCTCCTGCATGAACGCCGTCGGAGCCGTAGTGGTAGGCTTCGTGTCCGGTTTCCTTGTAGTCGGCGTTGCCAACCTTCTTGAGAAGATCCTTCACATAGACGACCCCGTAGGAGCGGTTGCAGTGCACTGCGCAAACGGTATCTGGGGAATCATAGCATGCGGCTTCTTTGCCTGCACAGGATGGGGCGATGACGGCCTCGCATATTCCCTTGACTCACTCCATGCCGGCGTATTCTTCGGCGGCTCCGGCGCCTGCCTTGCAACACAGCTCATAGGCATCATCGCCATCGTTGCCTGGACTGCAGCCCTCATGCTCATCGTATTCTGGGGCATGAAGTACATCCCTGTGATGATCAAATTCCGCTGCAACCCCATAAAGGCCGTCTCTGTTGCCCGTGAGCAGGGATGGAACGGACTCCGCGCTCCCGCAGAGGACGAAATCTCCGGACTTGACATTTCCGAGCACGGCCTCGTGTCCGCATATGCAGACTTCCTTCCCACAGTTCCCTCTTATGACGGCGAAGGCGCGCCCGTGGACGTCACAGACGTAGCACCCGCATCCCTTGACCTTGCTCCCGCAGACTCTGTGAAGTACACACGCATCTCCATCATAACCGGACAGGACAAGTTCCTCACCCTCAAGGATGCCCTGGCCCAGATCGGCGTCACTGGCATGACCGTATCCAACGTAATGGGCTGCGGAGCCCAGAGCGGCAAGACAGGCCAGTACAGGGGCGTAAAGACAACCATGCACCTTATCCCGAAGATGCAGGTGGACGTGGTAGTCTCCACAGTAGACCCCGGCCTCGTTGTTGCCGTTGCCCAGAAAGTCCTCAATGACGGACAGGTAGGCGCAGGCAAGATTTTCGTATCCGCTGTGGAAGACGTAATGCGTGTCCGCACAGGCGAGACCGGCGCCGATGCCCTCACCAACGAGAACGGCACCGCAGAAGGCTAAGCTCTCCCGGGCGCAAAAGCCCGCCGCACATAATTCGTTTACACTTGCTCTCTCATAGATACTTGAAAAGTCTGACGCCTTATGTGCGCCAGACTTTTCTCTTGGAGCGGATGATTATTTGTGAAGGAATCTTGCATCTGACTGCTGCACATACAGGCTTGATGCGGGTTTAGAAATGGCCTCTTACATTGCGGAAGTATGTTCCATACGGCGTAAAATAGGCGTTTCGTGCTGTGATATGCTTTGACATTTCACATTTGGACAGGTATACTCTATGGCAAAGTGAGTGCGGGAAGATGGCTGGCAAGAAGCTTAAGGCGTTCAAAAACTGGCTCGTTGATGACGGCCTGAATATCATAGTTCTGAGCATAATCACCGGAGTGCTTGCGGGGATTGTTGTGACATTCTACAACATTCTTACCAACATGGGTGAGGACTGGGCCAAGGAGCTGTATGACCTTATTCTGGGCAACCTGTGGTCCATTCCGCTGCTGTTCATAGGGCTTGCATGCGCGGCCATAATCATAGGCACTGTAGTAAGGTTCGTGCCAATGGTAAAGGGCAGCGGCATACCGCAGACAGAGGGCGCCGCAAGGGGCATCATCAAGTTCAAGTGGTACGTGACGCTTGTCACTATGTTCGCCGCTTCCCTTGCATGCATATGCTGCGGGCTTTCCGCAGGGTCCGAGGGCCCTTCGCTGGAGATAGGCGCATGCTGCGGCAGTGCGACAGCGGCCGCCCTGAAGCGCCGCCAGATGGTCACAAGGCTTCAGATAGCCGCAGGCGCAAGCGCAGGACTGGCCGTAGCCTTCAATGCCCCCGTCACCGGCATAGTGTTTGCGATGGAGGAGGCCTTCCATTCATTCTCCTCAAGAGTCTTCATAAGCTCCGCCATAAGCGTAATATTCGCGCTCCTCATGCACAACGCTCTGCGTCCCCTGTTCGGCCTCGGCATCGGCTTCACGTTCGAGACGTACACGTTTGCTTCCTTCGACTGGATGCTCTGCGTGTGGGTGCTTGTGGCGGCCATTGTAACATCGCTTATAGCCGTGGGCTTCTATTACCTGATGTTCTATCTCAAGAAGCTCATGAAGAAAGTGACCTTCTTAAAGGGCACAGGCAAGTTCCTTATACCGTTCCTTTTAGCCGGGGCGTTCGGCCTTATAACCGCATATGCCATAGGCGGCGGCCATTCATTCATAATGTCCCTGGGAACAGGCGGCACGGGTGATTACAGCGATGTGGAGCTTGTGTTCGGCCTGGGCCTTGCCGGAAGCCTTGTCATAATAGTGATAATCCGCTTTATTGCATGCGCGCTCAACATGAGCTGCGGCGTGCCCTGCGGAGCGTTCATACCCATGCTGACCATAGGGGCAGGCCTGGGGGCCATAATCTCAGTGCTGTTCAAGGAATGGGGCATGGATCCCGCGTTCTGTGACTTTCTCGTCATAGTGTGCATGTCCGTGTTCTTCACGACATGCGTCCGCGCGCCTATTACGGGCGTTGTGATGATCTTTGAGCTCACAGGGCAGTTCTCGAACCTTTTGCCTGCCATAATTGCCGTTGCCATTGCATACTACGCAGGCAGGGCATTCCACATGAAGCCCATTTATGAGAAGCTTCTTGACCAGTTCATAGAGGACGAGAAGCTGTACGAGAAGCAGCAGAAGTACAAGTTCACGCTCAAGGTAATGGCGGACTCCAGCATAGACGGCAACTCCGTGCGTTCCATCATATGGCCCACCAACTCCCTTGTTGTGGCCCTCCGTTTCCCGGACGGCACATCCATGGTCCCGGACGGCGAGACTGTTCTCAAGGCGGGTGACGTAATAGACATCGAGGCCGAGACGGATGACGAGCATGCCCTCCTGGATTACCTCGCAGAGCTGGCCGGAGACCAGCCGGAGGACGTCATAGAAGTATCCCTGGGTCCTGCCGCATATTCCGGATACGGCAAGCGCAACCCTGCCCCGGAGCCTCCTGCGGAAGAAACATCTGCACAGGAATCCGCAGCAGAGGATGCATCTGCCCCGGATGCAAAGGCCCCCGGTGAAGGCACAGAGGATGCTCCAACAGATCCGGAGGACAGCAATGCCTCTGCGGATGACACAGACCCTGCAGACACCCCGCCTGGTGAAGATACAGGCCAGGGCAAAGACAGCAAGTAACATACAAGGCGGGCTCATCCTTTTGCAGGGTGAGTCCTTTCATTTGTGCAAAGTGCACAATATGGCTGTATACACAGCCTGAACCGGATGCCTTTCCCGGAATGGGAAAAATTTCTGAAAACTTCACAATATCATGTTTAAACGGCCGGAAAAGAGTTTATAATAATAAGTGAAGGGTTAATATAAACTGCAGGAGAGTTGATTGTGGACATGTTTAAGCATGCCGTATGCAATGAGCAGGGGCACTTGTTCGAGATATTCTGGGGCATCCCGTATGAGTCGGAAGAGCTCGTAAAAAACTTCATGAATTGTGAAATCTCGGAAGGGCTGGACAGGCGTTACTGCCCGTACCAGTGGCTTGGAGAGGCTTACCTTTTTGAGGAGTTCTTGAAGACTAACATAGATGCGTTCATCCCCAAGACAAAAGAGTACAACAAGGAAGCTCTGTACTGGATGGGGTACATATACCGTTACTGGCACTTTTATACCGGCGAGAACAGCAGGGAGATATACAAGCAGACACCGTTCAGGGTTATGTGCGACCACTATTACATATTCCATACGATGGCGCCCCAGCTCGCAATAGACAACCTGAAAGAGATATACCAGTATGCTCTGAAAAGGGAATCCGGCGGCAGCTGACAAAAGCCGCGAGCCTTTTCTTCCCGCATGGGATGCAGGCAGAAACACAGCACATACAGTGCATTTAAGGCGCAAACAATAGCCAAGGGGGTGTGGAAGACATGAAGGTCCCCAGCTCATATCTGCCGGAATACAGGCACCTTAACAGAAAACTCATACCGGCCAATATCATCCTTTTGATACTGGCTCTTGTGGCATGCCTTACGCAGATTTTCATGCCGCTCATAACGGTGAAGGTGGACCTCCCGGAGGGGAGTGTAACGGAAATGGTGAAGACCATTGCCGAGACCCTGGACGAGGATGCAGAAGACGGCTCGGAGGACGCCCAGTCTTCCGGCGGGGACGGCATCAGCGCGTATGCCGTGGATTTTATGGATAAGATTGACGCATACTTCGGATATATGCCTGAGTTCTCATTCTCTGTGTCCTTCAGGCCGCTGTCCCTTGTACGCTCGCCCAAGGATGACATAGATGCCTTTGCTGAATGGTTTGCAGGACTCTTCCCTTCAGGCGAGGAGATGGATGAGCTTGCCGTGGACGTCTTCAGCCCCATGATAGCCGGCCTTGTGAACACCGAGATAGTGCTCATGATGAACGGCAACAAGCTCAATGCCAAGTTTGAGAAGATCCTGGAGCGCACCCAGGATGACATAACGGCAGTGTTCACAGACCTTGCGCAGGGGCATCCCGCAGATGCCAGGGCGGCGTTTAACTCATACCTTCTCAAAGTGGGCCGCCTGGTGCTCTTCGGAGCCGGACGTGATGCGGATACGGATGCGGATGACTCCGATGTGGATTATGACACCCTCTTTGATGCGGCCCTTGAGACAGAGCTTACGGAAGAGCAGCAAGAGGAGCTTGAAGCCTTTATCGCGGACTATATGGACATCTTTGACCAGGTTCTTGAAGCCGGCGAAGAGGACGGGGATGAGGCCTTCTCCATGGAGAGGGCCATATCCGGATTCTTTGATTACGAGCTGTCCGGCTATGTCGCTGCAAGCGCAGAGCTTACAGCCAATATAACATCATTCCTCACGGACCCCAGCTCTTTTATGGAGACATGGTTCAAGGACATGCTGGCGGATACAGGCATAGAGCAGAAGATAGAGGACTGGGGCTTAAGCTTTGACGCCGTCATGATAATCCTGTTCATAGTCTTCTGCGCCTTCCCCGCCGCCCTGTGGCTCATTATGGCCATAGCTGCCTTCAGGCGCCTGTTCTCCAAAAACAAGAAGGTTGGCATGTGGTACACGAAGCTCGTGTGCATCTGGCCCTGCATACTGTTCTTCATCCTGCCCTGCGTAGCTTTGGCAGTGCTGCCAGGATACCTTGGAGTGGAGGGGCTTCTGTCCGGCATATCCGTGGTCATTGGCGGCTCCGGAATAGTGACCGGCATCTGCTATCTCCTCATGTGGGCGGTCTCTATCTTCATGTGCTTCCCTGTGAAGCGCAAGCTGCGCCGCCTCAAGGCCGAGATAAAGGCAAGATAGTCCGCCTGGTCCGTACGGACATACATACAGATATACAACAACAAGGCTCTGCGCTGCATGCACGGGGCCTTTTCTGGCTCTTCTCTTACATCACGAAGCAGGTCATGATCCGGGGCCGAACTGCCGTGCCGGACCATGCTGCTCTGCCAAAAAAGACGATGGGACTATTATGTAAAATTTATGCACATATGCAGAAAGTTCTGAATAATGCAACTTACACAAAAATACCTAAATTTATTAAAATATATGCATAAAACGCTTGACTTCGGGGGGGGGGGGTGTTTTGGTAAATTTGTAAAAAAAATAAAAGGCTGGATTGCAGGCAGCCTGGGGAGAGATTGCTTAATG
>JAJPYR010000004.1 GCA_021204825.1 Clostridia bacterium
AACCCGGACGGCATAATGGTCCGTTCCGCACAGATGGCGGACTACCCCGTCAATGACAACCTGCTCGCAGTGGCACGTGCAGGAGCCGGCACAAACAACATCCCCTCCGCAAAGTATGCGGACATGGGAATCACTGTTTTCAACACCCCCGGCGCCAACGCAAACGCAGTCAAGGAGCTGGTCCTCTGTGAGCTCTTCCTCGGCGGAAGAAAGATCACGGACGCCATTGAGTGGGTAAAGACCCTCAAGGGCACCGGGGACATCTCCAAGCAGGTGGAAAAGGGCAAGAGCAAGTTTGCCGGCGGAGAAATCTCCGGAGCTACACTGGGTGTCATAGGCCTGGGCGCCATAGGCGTTCTGGTTGCCAATGCAGCCGTAGCCCTTGGCATGAGAGTAATAGGATGCGATCCGTACATCTCCACAGCCAACGCACTCGCGCTCTCCCCTTCCGTAAAGCTCATACCCTCCAGGGATGAAGTGTACAAGCGCGCGGACTTCATAACCGTCCATGTCCCTCTCACTCCGGACACGAAGAACATGTTCAACGCAGACACCTTCGCAAAGCTCAAGGACGGCTGCGTTCTCATCAACAACTCCCGCGGCGAGCTCGTTGACACGGATGCCTGCATAGCAGCCCTTGAGAGCGGAAAGCTCGGAAGGTACATCACAGACTTCCCTGCAGACGCAATGATAGGCGTGCCCAACTGCATCTGCGTTCCCCATCTTGGCGCAAGCACAGTCGAGGCCGAGGACAACTGCGCAGTCATGGCTGCAAGGCAGCTCGTTGACTACATCGAGCACGGCAACATCTGCCACGGCGTCAACTACCCCGACGTCTCCATGGCACGCTCCGGCGCCATGCGACTCTGCATCCATCACAAGAACATCAAGGAAATCCTTTCCAAGATTCTTGCCATCGTTGCAGGCGAGGGCATCAACGTGGAGAACATGCAGGATGCCTCCAAGGGCGAGTATGCATACCTTCTCCTTGACGCAGGCCTCCCTGTATCCGATGCAGGCATCGAAGCCATCCGCCAGGTTCCCGGCGTAATCCGCGTAAGGGTCATCACAGGCTGACCAGTCCGTACAACCAGACCATAACGAAATCACGGCCTCCCGTTTCGGGAAGCCGTGTTTTGTTATATCCAGTATCATGCCGGAACGGAGCCGGAACTTATGTCCTGTTACCACTCCGTATCCTCTGCCGTCTCATCATACTCCGGGGCCTTCTCCCTGCGCTTTCTGACGGCTTTGGCCACTGCCAGAGCAACCGCAACGGCCACAACAACGACAGCCGCAACTGCTGAGACAATGATGCCAATCTCATAGCTCATATAGAACGCCAGAAGCAGAAGCCCTGCCCCGAACACAACTATTCCAAGCGCATCCACAAGGAGCATTGCGCTGAATCCCTTTCCTTTCTTCATGACTGTATCCTCCGTGTGATTACTTCTTGCCGCCCTTGCTGTCCTTGTCCATTCCGAGCATGTGCTTTACCCACTTCTCATTCTCCTGATATATGTACCAGTCCTTTGTGGCCTGTACTGCAGGGTTCACATACGGATCTACCAGTTCATCATCCCCTGAAGGATCATAGGTTCCTTTTAACGGCGTTTTGTAAGAATCATGCAGCGGAGCAGGTGCACTGACAGGCTCCGGACTGTAGCCGGGATATGACTTTACAGGGCTGCTGGGTGATGTATATACGGGCTTATCCTCTGACTTGCCGTCCTTTACCTGAAGGCCACAGGTATCATCACTGTCTGCAGGCTTTATATCACCGAACCAGTCCGGGTAATGCTTCTCAACTGTTGCATTGGCAAGCATTGCGTCTATTTCCGCTTTAGACTTGGATGCAACGGATTTTGCCTCCTCACTAGCTTTACGGGCTGCTATCTTCTGATCATAATCAGAGATATAGCAATGATAGAGTGGGGGACAGACCAGGATAGCAAAGACCACACCGGCTATCGCGAAACCAGTTGCCACGTCTTCAACATCGGACATTTCAAGTATTATTGCCGTAATAAACAGCATAACTGTAAATGTTATAGGCAGCACCCTTGTCAGCAGTAATGAGATATCAACTGTATTTCTTTTCTCTTCAGTTTCCCTTTTCATATCAATTACCTCCAGGTTATGTCTTCATATTATTGCATGCAGTCCGCTGCAGTATGACGGGCCTATTTCAACAGCCAGAACAGTCCGCCAAGCAGTCCTGCGAAGATATTAGCAGATGCGTTGTTCATCTTTCGTGTCTGTGCCTTCCTGCGTGCTTTGCCAAGCTTTGCGGATCCGTGAGAATATCTGTGAGCTGCCATGATTTGTTCCTCCAATCAAGTAAACTTGGAAGGGCTTGGTGCCCTGTTCCTTTGTTACAAGTAAATCGTACTACGGATTTTAAAATCTGGCAATAGATGGATGTAAATAGATATTAACATGTAAAAATGGATTTTTTCGGGCCTGTTTAAGGTATTTTTGCAGGATATGTGAAGGATTTTAAGATTTTGGAGTATAATTAAAGGCCCCGCGGGAAGCGAAGCCTTGTATTTTTATTATGGGATTTTTCACGCCGATAGGGATTATGAGAAGATGTCATCCGGCTTGTCCTTGGGGTCGCGGTTGAAGCGCTTTACGAGGAGCCTTAAGTATGCGGCATCGACGCGTGTGGGCATTTCGGTCAGGCGGTAGCGCCAGTTGCCCATCATTATGGCAGGCGTGTTCATGCGGCAGGAGTTGTCCTGGCGCAGGACGTCCTGGATGGGAAGGACTGCAAGGTTGGCCTTGGATGAGAGGGCGCAGACACAGAGAGCGGATACGGCCTCTTCACGGGACACGAAGGGATACTCCTCCCCTTCGGTCTTAAGAGCGGCGCGGAGCATCTTCTTGAAGCCCTTGAACTGCGTGGACGTCATGTTCTTCAGGAACCCTAAAGCTGTGTCATTGTCGTGGGTGCCCGTGTAGATTACTGTGTTCTCCGTGATGTTTTCCGGCAGGTACGGGTTGTCCGGGGAGCCGTCAAAGGCAAAGAGAAGGATTGCCATGCCGGGATAGCCGCACTGCTCCTTGAGGGCTATGACGCCGTCATCTATGTTGCCGAGGTCCTCGGCAATGACGTCCAGTCCCTCCATCTCCTCTTTGAGGGCCTCGAAGAGCTTTGTCTTGGGGCCGTCCATCCAGGTGCCGTTCTCGGCGGTTTTGTCTCCGTAGGGGATGGCATAGAAGCGGTCCAGGCCCCTGAAGTGGTCGAAACGGATGCCGTCATACAGGGAGGCTGCCTTCATTATTCTCTTCTTCCACCAGCCGAAGTCCTTCTTCTCCATGGCGTCCCAGTCATACAGGACGTTGCCCCAGAGCTGGCCGGTTGCAGAGAAGTAATCCGGGGGTACTCCTGCCACCTTTGTGGGCTTGAGCTCTTCATCCATAAGGAAGAGGTCCGGGTTGGCCCAGGCGTCTGCGGAGTCATTGGCCACATAGAGAGGTATGTCTCCTATGATCTTTATGCCAAGGGAGTTTGCGTATGCCTTGAGCTTCTCCCACTCCTGCTCGAAGATGTACTGGGTGAAGAGCCAGAAGCAGTAATCGGTGCGGTACACGTTCTCCTTGAACTCAGAGAGAGCCAGGTTCTCGCGGCGCTTGTATGCTTCCGGGAATGTGTCCCAGGTGCCCAGGTACATGGACTTGAGGGACATGAAGAGGGCATAGTCTTCAAACTCGCCGCTCTCTACGAAAGCCACAAAATCCGGGTCCTTTATGTTGAAGCGGGAATAGGCCGTCTGCAGGATCTCATAGCGCTTTTTGTACAGTGTGCCGTAATCCACAGGCCCTTCCGGCATCTCGCAGCTTGCAAGCTCATTGTCATCCAGAAGATGCCTGTCATGCAGGTCCCTCGGATCTATGAAGTACGGGTTGCCGGAATTCACACATACGGACTGGTACGGGCTGTCTCCGTATCCCGTCTGCGCGAGAGGCAGTATCTGCCAGTACTTGATATGGGCCTTGTGCAGGAAATCACAGAACTCATAGGCCTCTTTGCCAAGATTGCCTATGCCGTACTTCCCCGGAAGAGATGATATGTGGCACAGTATTCCTGCGCTGCGCTCTATCTTTGCCATGCTTTCTCCCATCCTTATTTATATTGCTTATCTTCAGGCTAATATGCGCTTTGCATGCGGCATGTCTAAAGTTATATGACTGCTTTGCATCCGTCCCGGAGACCAATTTGCGTCCGTGTCCGGATCTGAAGCCGGGCCTGGGTCCGGATCTGAAGCCGGGCCTGGGTCCGGATCTGAAGCTGGGCCTGGGTTCGGGACCGGATAAGGGGCCGGTCCGGGCTACTTTTTGAGGAGCTTCTCCATCCTCT
This sequence comes from Clostridia bacterium, assembly GCA_021204825.1. GTDB lineage: Bacteria > Bacillota > Clostridia > Christensenellales > Borkfalkiaceae > Coproplasma. The sequence goes on from JAJPYR010000004.1 coordinate 4,364, forward strand.
CCACGGCTTCCTCTGTTGTGGCGGGGCTGCCGAAGGCCGTCAAACGGAAAAACCCTTCGCCGTTCTTTCCGAAGCCTGCCCCGGGAGTTCCAACCACCTGGATTTCATTGAGAAGAAAGTCAAAGAACTCCCAGCTGCCCATGCCGTCCGGGCACTTGAGCCAGATGTACGGGGAGTTCTTTCCGCCGGTGTACCATATGCCCAGCCTGTCCATGCAGCGCGCTATGATGTCTGCGTTCTTTTGGTATACGGCAAGATTGGCCTTTATCTGCGCCATGCCCTCATCCGTGAAGACTGCGGCTGCGCCCTTCTGCACTATGTACGGCACGCCGTTGTACTTCGTGGACTGGCGCCTCAGCCACATCCTGTTGGCCACAAACTCTCCCTTCTTAAGATCCATGGGGATCACGGTATAGCCGCACCTTGTTCCGGTGAAGCCCGCTATCTTGGAAAGGGAGCAGAACTCTATGGCGCACGTGCGGGCGCCGGGTATCTGGAATATGGAGCGTGCAAGGACGTCCTGGTCCTTTATGAAACACTCATAAGCGGCGTCATACAGTATGACGGCGCCTTTTTTGCTGGCATAATCCACCCACACCTTAAGCTGCTCCTTGGTGTATGCGGCTCCTGTGGGATTGTTGGGGGAGCAGATATAGATGATGTCTGCATCCACCTTGAAATCCGGCATGGGAAGGAATCCGTTTGCCTCATTTGCGGAAGCGTATATGACCTTCCTTCCGGCCATAACGTTGGTGTCCACATAGACGGGGTACACGGGGTCCGGGATAAGAACTGTGTTGTCCTTGGAGAAGATGTCCAGTATGTTGCCGAGGTCTGACTTGGCGCCGTCTGAGATGAATATCTCATCCAGGGCAAGCTCCACGCCGGCCTTCCTGTAATACCCCTGCACTGCCTCGCGGAGGAAGTCATATCCCTCGTAAGGTCCGTATCCCTTGAAGGTCTCTGCCCTGGACATGTCTTCAACACCATCATGCAGAGCCTCTATTACGGCCGGTGCCAGAGGGAGCGTCACGTCCCCTATGCCCAGCTTCAACACCTTCTTGTCCGGGTTAGCTTTGGAATACTTTGCCACCCTGTCCGCTACCTCGGCAAAGAGGTAATTCTCCGTCATGTCATTGAAATGTTCGTTGTATTTCATATCTCTGTCTCTATACTCTCTATCTATATGCCTTACCAGCTTTATATTCCCTGCAGACCCTCTAAAAGTCTGCATAAGTCTGTTCTAATGCACCCGGAACCCTCTGCCGCATCTTTTTTTTTACTCTGCGGAATATTTGTCGAAGTCGGAAATGTACTCATCTATAACGTCCAGAATGTATGCCACACCGTTAAAATGCAAATTATAGTAGTTCTTATTTATATAATCAAAAAGATCATAGTAACTGAACATCTTCATTGCCTCTTCTCCTGTAAGTTGCTTTGACCTTTTAAAAGCTTCCAATATGCTTATAAGGAAGTATTGCTCTGTACTAAGAGCATTCACGTTCTCTGTCATGCTATCATTCCCTCTTCTGGCCAATCTGGTTCACCGGTTTCCTGCTCACTCTTCCATATAGTATAAAGACAATATGCACTGAAGTGCCACACCTTAGAGCTTTCATCTTCCAAAACCTCATATGTCTTGGATTTATAAAAGTCCTGAATCGCCTGCTCAAAGGAAACCCCTTCATTAATGGATATGTATTCTATAATCTTTGGAATAATAAAACAGCTCAGTAAAGCATAAAAACTGTTCGATTCCATTCTTATACCTCCACACTCTCGACGAACTTTAGCATTGCAATGGATCTCACTGAAGTGAATACAACTTGATCATACAATGTTTGGACTTTCAAGTCATCGATGGCCGCTTGCTTGTTCCCATTGTAAAAACCTCAATCATATAGTTGAAGTGTCCGGAACACATTGTCGTTGGCTATTGGGCCGATGACTACGTCATATTGCTTACCAGTATACTTGCAAAGCCTGTGGGCAGTGACAAAATCCAGCCACTCTTCATTAACACCTTTAAAGTCTTTTACCTCAAGGCTGTTCCATGCATCATCATCAAACTCATATATGTTAAGTGTTGGAATCCCGGGTCTGGGAAATTTGCGGCGATTGACAACACTGCGGGCAAATTCTTCCGCCTGTTCCCTGTGTGTAGTTGTATAGAATCCAGGTCCAAAATCAACCGGACGCTGCTTTTCCAACATTACAGGTCTCTCAACTGTCATGTTACTGCCGTGATACAACAGCATTGTTTTACCTCTTACTTCTTTCTTGCGTACTGCACGGCAGCGGCTATGAACTCACGGAAGATGGGCTGCGCCTTCTGAGGGCGGGACTTGAACTCCGGATGGAACTGGACGCCTATGAAGAAGTCCAGCGCGGGAACTTCAACGGCCTCTACAAGATACCCGTTGGGTGATGTGCCGGCTATCATCATGCCTGCGGCGGCGAAATCATCACGGAATGAGTTGGTGAACTCGTATCTGTGGCGGTGGCGCTCAGAAATCAGCTCCTGCCCATATGCCCTCTTCATTATGGGTCCCAATACCTTGCAGGGATATGCGCCGAGGCGCATCGTGCCGCCCATCTTCACACCGTGCTGGTCCGGCATGAGGTCTATGACGGGATGCCTGGTCATGGCGTTGAACTCTGTTGAGTTGGCATCCGTCCAGCCAAGGACGTCGCGCGCATACTCTATGACGGCAGTCTGCATGCCGAGACAGATGCCGAAGTACGGTATGTTGTTCTCACGCGCGTACTTTGCGCAGAGGATCATTCCCTCTATTCCGCGCCCGCCGAATCCTCCGGGCACTATGATGCCGTCCGTGCCCTTCAAACTCTCGGCTATGTTGTCCTCTGTAAGGAACTCTGTGTTTACCCAGCTGATCTCTACCTTGGCCCTGTTCTCATACCCTGCATGCGCAAGGGCTTCGGCTACGGAGAGGTATGCGTCATGCAGCTGAACGTACTTGCCGCAGAGCGCTATATGCACCGTTTTGTCCCTTGCCGCAATGCGGGCCAGCATGTTGTTCCACTCTGTAAGATCTATTGTCCTGGGGTCCAGGTTGAGCCGTTTGCACACTATCTCTGAGAAGCGGCTCTTCTCCAGCATGATGGGGCATTCGTACAGAATGGGCATAGTCCTGTTCTCTATGCAGCACTCCCGCTCCACGTTGCAGAACATGGCAATTTTGTCCGTAATCTCTTTGGGCATGGGAGCATCCACACGGGCCATTATAATATCCGGCGAAATGCCCATCCCCTGCAGCTCCTTTACAGAGTGCTGCGTGGGCTTGGACTTGAACTCCTCCGACCCTGATATGTACGGCACCAGCGTCACGTGTATGAAGCAGCAGTTCTCCCTGCCCACCTCACGCGACACCTGCCTTATGGCCTCTATAAAGGGCTGGCTCTCAATGTCTCCTATGGTGCCGCCTATCTCGCAGATGACTATGTCCGCTCCTGTGACCTTGCCTACGTTGTATATGAAGGACTTAATCTCATTGGTTATGTGCGGTATGATCTGGACGGTCTGTCCCAGGTAATCCCCGTTGCGCTCCTTGTTGAGTACGTTCCAGTATACCTTGCCGGTTGTGAGGTTGGAGTACTTGTTGAGGTTCTCATCTATGAACCTTTCATAATGGCCTAAATCCAGGTCTGTCTCGGCTCCGTCATCCGTGACGAAAACTTCTCCGTGCTGATACGGGCTCATTGTGCCCGGATCTATATTGATGTACGGATCAAGTTTCTGTGATGCAACCTTGTATCCCCTGCACTTTAAAAGCCTGCCCAAAGATGCCGCGGTGATGCCTTTGCCCATTCCGGAAACAACGCCGCCTGTCACGAAAATATACTTTGTCATAAGTCACTCCAAACCAGCAATACTTTTGAAAATCATTCTACCACACCCCCACTCCAAAAGCAATTGTATTTCCACATTTTCCAAATCTGATTTTGCCCTCCGGCGCAACTCCGCTCTCCCGAGGCACAACCTGCCATAGTCCAGGCCAATTTCTCTTCCGGGCCTGCCAATGTTCTGTCCCCTTCCCTAAAGCAAGACCCCTGCAGGGCAAGCCCCGCAGGAGTCTTTCGTTGTGCATGTGATGATTATGTCTGTATGCAGATTACGTGAAGTTAGTCATTGTCTGTGGCTGTTGTGGTTACATAGTTCATTGTAACCTCACCAGAGCAATCATTGTAATCATACTGGATTATGCTGTTGTAAGATCTTGAACCGCCGATGAAGCCAATGTATGTTAACCCGCTATCATCTGCTGCAGTTAAGCTGTTTGTAAATGCAGTGCTGTATGTCGTAACTGTTACATTGTTTGCTGTGCAGTTGCTTAATGCCATGCTGTACAAGGACTCGCCAACGAACGCTCCGGCAAAGAGGTCTGTTCTGTCTGTTGCAAAGTCATCAGGTGCGGAGGAAAGGTCTATGGCTATGTTGCAGTCCTCTACGGTGCAATTCTCCATCTTGAAATACTCATCGTTGTTCTCATCACTGTGAGACCATGCATTGCCGCCAGAATGACGCAGTCCCATGACTATTTCATATCCAATCAGGCCGCCGGCATCCACGCATGCAGAGATATCCAGCCCTTTTACGGAGCAATTCGTGAAGGATGAGACAATGCCTGTGTTCTGGGTAACGCCTATGGCTCCGACAAGTCCGCCGGCGCACTGTCCGTAGTTGTCTGTATCTTCATACTCGCACTTAATGTAGCTGCCCTCATCCGCATCCACGGTGCAGTTCTCAAATGAAGTCTTGTTGCCAAGCCCTACAATTCCGCCAACCTGCTTTGTTCCGGAAAGCTGTATAAGGCCCTTTACTGTTACATTGGAGATTAAGGAATGAACACCCAAAGCCTCTCCGGCAAGGTCGCACCAGCCGGCAAGAGCGCCTACGCCGTGGCTGCCTTCTGCGGAGACATTCTCAAGGGTGAGGTTCTCAATCGTTGCCTGGTCAATATATCCGAAGAATCCAACGGCATCATCACCGGTCTCAGAGTCTATCTCTATGTTGGAGATTGTATGACCGTTGCCGTCAAAGGTGCCGCTGTACGGCTCATTCTGTGATTCATCAGATGCATCGTCTTCCACACCGATGGGTGTCCAGGAGTAGCCTGTAAGGTCTATATCACTCTCAAGCTCTACGACTGAATCATTCATGTTGTGAACCTGCTCTCCGTCAGAATTAGATGCATTGATATACTCTGCAAGGTTTACAAGCTGTGCCGCAGAATCTACGGTATAAGTGGTAACAGTCTCACCATCTACTTCTTCAGTGCTCTTTGTGTCCTGCCAGGAGCTGTCTGATTCATTCCCGGCAAAGTTTACGCAATTTACAGAGCCGGTGCAGCTGTCAAAGTTTACAGTGCCTCCGTCTCTGGAGCCGCCGTAGAAGCCGGTATATGCTGTTCCTTCCTCTCCGGCATTCGTAAGGCCATATACGCAGTCCCCGTCAATGTACTCTACAGTAACGCCGCTTACCGTGGTGTCCGTAATCTTTCCGCTGCCAACACTACTGGATGCTGTTGTGAGCTCTCCGAGGATTGCTCCGACGAACAGGCGGCTGCCGCCAATCTTGCCGGATGTGTAGCCATCTTTCGTTACATAGGTTAATGAGATTGTGCAGTCGGATACAGTGTTGCCGGAGATGGCCTCTGTTGCAGCTGTTGTTGCGGCTTCGTTATCTGTAGATTCAGCATAGGATGCAGAGGATACAAATGCATAATCTGTTTCGTCAATGTATGCGTTTCCAACAATTCCTCCAACCTTTCTGGAACCGGAAATGGTGAGGCCGCTTACCGTTACATCCCAGATGTGGGATGCATTGTCTGTGCCGTCTGAAGTCTCATAACTCTGGCTTTCCTTGACGCCCATGTATCCGGCTATGCCGCCTATGGCATCTCCCTCGTAATCCTCTTTGTCATAGATGCCCTTGATGTAGCTGCCCTCGTCTGCAACTATGGAGCAGTCCTCAATGTCTGTGGACTCAATGCGTCCTGCTATGCCGCCTACAAAGTGTGTGCCAGTGATCTGTACAAGCCCGGTTACACGGATACCTGAAATTACATCAAGTGTCGTTCTGTCTGTGTTGTCATCGCAGTCTCCTGCTATGATGCCTACGCCCTGTGCTCCGTTGATTGTTGCGCCGTCTATGTTGAGATCCTTTACCGTGCCGTCCTTGAGATATCCGAACAGGCCTGCACAGGAATCACTGTCCACACGAAGATTGGAAATTGTATAGCCCTGGCCGTCAAAGGTGCCGCTGAATGCATACTCAGGGTCACTGTCCTCGTCTGTGTCTATGTACCCGTCATCGCCGAGGGTTGCGGATCCTATAGGCGTCCACTCAACGCCCGCAAGATCTATGTCGTCTGTAAGCTTGATAACAGCATTGCTCATGGATGCGTCTTCACCTGCGGAGGCCGCGCCGTTTACATACGCTGCAATGTTGGCAAGCTCTTCTGCAGTGTCTACGCTGTATGTGGTTACTCCGTCTTCTTCAGTAGCCGGAATGTCACTGATGTCTCCGTCTGCTTCAATGGGGTCTACGACAACCTTCTCTCCGCATACGGAACAGCTGTATATGACGGAGCCGTCCTCTGCTGCCACGCCGTCTGTGTAGTCTATGGTGTGTCCTGTGGGCACTTCGCCGACTTCAGTATAAGATGCATCACACCTGGTGCAGGTGTAGGTTACTTCTCCCTTCAACGTGCAGGAAGGAGCCGTGGTGCCTGTAACCTCGTAATCATGCCCAAGAGCGGAAATAACTTCTGTCTTTGTTGCCCCGCAAACAGAGCAGGTGTATGTCATTACTCCGGCCGTTGTGCAGGTGGCAGCCGTTGTAACGGTGCCTTCGTCATATGTGTGGCCTGCCGCATCTGTAATGCTGGATTTGCTTGTGTCCAGAGCTCCGCAGTTTTCACAGATGTATACGGCATATCCTGCAGATGTGCAGGTTGCGTTCACCGTTGTCTCTTTGTAGCTGTGTCCGGTCGCCTCAATTGTCTCTGTCTTTGTCTGGCCGCAATCCGTACAGGTGTACGTCTTGATGCCGTTTGTGGTGCATGTTGCCTCTACTGTAACTGTTCCGTTATCCCACGTGTGTTCATGTTCCCCTTTGGACGAACATGCTGCCAGGCTGACTCCCATGCACAGAGCCACACTGACTGATACAATCCCAAGGACTGCCTTGCTGCCTCTCTTCATCCCTGTCCTCCATATAAACAAAATCCACTGTGCATACCCCGGAATGTATGGCATACCCCGGAATGTATGGCATACTCCGGAAAATATGTATAGTTGTTGAAAGTTTAGAAAGATATGAAAGGGCTGAAAATGAAAAGTGATGCTATTTTTTTTTATTTGTGAGTTAGTCACATTTTATATGTTAATAATTAACATTTTTAGGAATGCAGAAAGAGCATGGAAAACAGCTTTGGAAAGAAAGACACAAAATCTCCGGATTTTTCCCTCCGGACAAATTCGGTGGCCAAAGATAAAACCCGGCATTTTGTTATGCAGCAAAACGGGTTTGCTGTAAAATTGTCATTACAAAAGGGAAGGTGCTGCCCTTCCCTCTGTGCGGCATTGTGTTCCGTTGTATTGTGCGGATTGGAGTGTGGGGTTAGAGAATGTCCACCTTCTCTCCGGAGAGGGCCTTGTTCATGGAGCGCACGGCGCAGAACTTGCCGCACATGGAGCAGGTGTCATCCTGCTCAGGGGAGCGGTCCGCGCGGATTGCCTTGGCGGTCTCGGGGTCTATGGCATACTTCCACTGCTCCTCCCAGTTCAGGGCACGGCGGGCGTCCGCCATTTTGTCATCTATGTCCCTGGCCCCCTTTATGCCCTTGGCTATGTCTGCGGCATGGGCCGCTATCTTGCTGGCTATGATGCCCTGCTTCACGTCATCCACGTTGGGAAGGGCAAGGTGCTCCGCGGGGGTTACGTAGCAGAGGAAGGCGCAGCCGTTCATGGCCGCTATGGCGCCGCCTATGGCAGCCGTTATGTGGTCATAGCCGGGGGCTATGTCCGTAACGAGGGGCCCCAGGGTGTAGAAGGGCGCGCCCATGCATATGGTCTGCTCTATCTTCATGTTGGCGGCTATCTGGTCCATGGGAACATGGCCCGGGCCCTCTATCATGACCTGCACATCCTTGTCCCAGGCGCGCCTGGTGAGCTCCCCGAGGCGCACCAGCTCCTCTATCTGGCACACGTCCGTGGCGTCTGCAAGGCAGCCGGGACGGCAGGCGTCCCCTAAGGAGATGGTTACGTCATACTCGCGGCAGATGTCCAGGATGTCATCAAAGTACTCGTAGAAGGGGTTCTCCTCTCCCGTCATGCACATCCACGCAAAGACCAAAGAGCCTCCGCGGGAGACTATGTTCATCTTTCTCTTGTGGGTGCGGATCTGGTCTATGGTCTTTCTCGTTATGCCGCAATGGAGCGTAACGAAGTCCACGCCGTCCTCTGCATGCATGCGGATGACGTCTATGAAGTCTTTGGCGGAAAGGGTCTCAAGGTCCCTCTGGTAATGGATCACGGAGTCATATACCGGCACGGTGCCTATCATGGCCGGACACTCTTTGCAGAGCTTCCGGCGGAAGGGCTGAGTGTTGCCGTGGGAGGAAAGATCCATTATGGCCTCTGCCCCCATGTCTATGGCTGAGCGCACCTTCTGCATCTCTATGTTGTAATCCTTGCAGTCCCTTGAGACGCCAAGGTTCACGTTAATCTTGGTGCGGAGCATGGAGCCAATGCCCTCCGGGTTGAGGCAGGTGTGGTTCTTGTTGGAAGGTATTACAACCTTGCCGGAGGCAACCAGGGCCCTCATCTCCTCCACTGTCTTCTGCTCCTTCTTAGCAACGGTCTCCAGCTGGGGCGTTATAATGCCGCGCCTTGCAGCATCCATCTGCGTTGTGTAGTTTCTCTCCATAACGGAACTCCTTTGTGTACAGCTGTGTGCTTGTATACAGTGTTGTATATAGTGGCATATATGCTCATGCGCCCCGCTGCATATGCGTGCGCATATGAGCGCATAATGCGCCTGGAACGCTTATATGTGACAGGTTTTTCACCTTTGGGTGCTTTGCGGCTAGCTGCGGCGAATGGTGTATGCGTGGTACAAGGGGCCTCGGCCGTGGCCAAGCTGCAGGCCGTATGAGATGGCGCCGGTTAAGTACTCCTTGGCCTTGCAGACGGAGGACACCAGGTCCTCCCCCATTGCAAGGTACGAGGCAATGGCGCTGGAAAGGGTGCACCCGGTGCCGTGCGTGTTGGGGTTGTATATCTTGGCGTGCTTAAGCCATACGGCAGCGCCTTCATATGCGAGGCAGTCATTGGAAGAGGTCTCAAAGTGCCCGCCCTTTACAAGCACGGCGCAGCCGTACTCTTTGGAGAGCCCCAGGGCCGCCTTTTCCATGTCCTCCGGGGAGCGTATGCATGCGCCCGAGAGAACCTCTGCTTCCTGTATGTTTGGGGTTATTATTGCAGCCAGGGGGAAGAGGGACTCCTTCATCTCCTGCACCGCAGCAGAGCATGTGAGGGTGCTGCCGGACGTGGAGGCCATTACGGGGTCTGCGACAATGTTCTTGGCTCCGTACTCTTTGAACTTCCCTGCAGTAATGCGTACGGCCTCCGGAGAGGCAAACATGCCGCACTTGACGGCATCCGGGAAGATGTCCGCAAAGACGGAGTCCAGCTGGGCGGCTATCATGTCCGGGGGCGTCTCAAAGGCCAGCTGCACTCCTGTGGTGTTCTGCGCCGTGATGGCAGTTATGACGCTCATGCCGTAGCAGCCAAGGACGGTCATGGTCTTGAGGTCTGCCTGTATCCCTGCCCCTCCGGAGCAGTCTGAGCCCGCTACCGTTAACACTGCAGGCACTTTTGCCTGCAGCCTGTCTGCATGAAGGTGTGTCATATGAAGGTCTCCTCTGCAAGGGCCCTTAAGTCCCTTGCCGCTCCCTGTATGTCTTCTGCCCCGAATATCCCCTGCACAACAGCCGCTCCCGCGGCCCTGCATCCACGGAGCAAAGGCATATTGCCTTTGGATATCCCGCCAATGCATACCGCAGGGATATGCACGGAGTCACATATCTCATCCAGGTCACCGCGGGTTATCTGCACGGCGTTCTCCTTTGTTCCGGAGGGGAACATGGCCCCTGCGCCAATGTAATCCGCCCCTGCAGATTCCGCCTGCAAAGCCTGCCGGATGGTCTTTGCCGTTGCGCCTATTATGAACCCCCTAGGGGCTTTCCCACGCACATCCTGCACTGCAGCGTCTGCAGCTCCAAGGTGCACGCCGTCTGCATACTTCATTGCCGCAGGGACATTGTCATTAATGATGCACGGCACGCCGTACTCCCTGCATACCCTGGACACGGCCCTTGCATACTCCTCCAGAAGAGCCTGGTCTGCAGTCTTTTTGCGAAGCTGTATCATGGTGGCCCCGCCAAGGATGGCCGCACGCACCCTCTCACACTCTTCTGCAACAGGGCGTATAACGGTGTCCGTTATGGCATACAGCTTAAGGTATGCCCTCTTAAGGGGCGGAAGGACTGTCATGTCCCGGATGTATCCGGGAATGTCTGCGGTCTTCATGAACCCGGACATGGAGCATATGCCCGCTGCGCCGCAGGATAACACTTCCGGGACTTTCTCCGGGGATATGCCGCCAATGGCATATACCGGGATTTCCACGCAGGAACATATGTCCCTGAGATATGTGAGACCCCTGCCGGGAGAGCCAAGCTTGCAGTGTGTCTCATATACATGGCCTGCAAGAATGTATGCTGCCCCTCTGGACTGCGCATACTCTGCCTCGTACGTGGAGTGGCAGGACACTCCAAGGGCCCTGAAGCCCTGCAGATCCTGCCCGGGAGTTTCCTTTAAATGCGGGACGGACATATGAATGTATTCTGCCCCCAGATCCTTTGCCTGCTGCACATATTTGTGCAGTATGCATGGCATCCCGTACTGCCTGCATATGCGCATGACCTTCTCTGCAAGGGCCCTGTATTCCTGGGGGTCCAGGTCCCTCTCACGGAGTATTATTGCATCCACACGGCTGTCTGCAATCTCACGCATGCGCTCCAAAAAGGCATCTTCACCCCCGCCGGGAAGAGAGAGCCTGTCCGTTACGCATATGAGCCTTGTGTGTCTGGAAGTCTTCATGATGTCCTGCGTGCAGATGCTTTATTCATTATTCCGGAGCCGTAACAGCAGCCCGTATACATGTGCCTGCTGTTCCTTTCCACAGGGCGCTGCATGCACCCCGTATGCTGTTTGTTCCGGTGTTTTGCTGTGCCTGTGCGGCCTGTGTGCATGGCACGCTGGCCGTGTATCCGGGAGATATGAAATGCCTGTACAACAGGATATGCACTCCAGGGTGATGCGTCCGGAGGACAGGCAATGTCCCCGGGGGCTTATGTCCCGTACATGACGAGTTGCTGCGGACTTCATATCATGTCCCGGGCCCCTTTGGGATGCATGTTCCAGGGGGCCTGTGCCTGGAGAACATGAGGTCCTGGAAGCCGCATATGGTGCCTTGTGTGCGGACTTCACGGCCTGGCCTCCGGACGTTGTGCCGGATGCCTTGTTACTTCATGTCCTGGACATCCACGTAATCATTTAAGACGGGCTGGAGGCCCTCTGAGGAGATGTCCTGGTACATGGTTTTAAGGGACCTTGAGTCCGAGATTTCAAACTGCTCATCCCCTGCCGTCTCACTCTGGGAGCCGGTGTACTTCTCTTCGTGGTCTCCGACGCCCGTTGAGACGCCTGCAGAGACCTTAGTTGCAGCTATTTTAACTATCCCGTTGCGGAATGAGGCGCTCTCCCTGGAGGACACCACTATGCCTGCAAAGGGCATGAAGAGACGGTATGCGCAGAGGATCTGGCAGAGCTGCTTCTCCCCTACGTCCAGAGGGTTGATCTTGTCATTGTTGATGATGGGCCTAAGCCGCGGGCAGGACAGGGATATCTCTGCCTGCGGGTACTTGCGCTGCAGGAAATATGCGTGCAGGGCAGTGGCCAGGGCATCCTTGCGGAAGTCCGAAAGCCCCAAAAGGGCAGAGAAGCCCACACCTCTCATGCCGCCCATTAAAGCGCGCTCCTGCGCCTCAAAGCGGTACGGCCATACACGCTTGTGGCCCATTAGGTGCAGGGTCTCATACTTCACGTTGTCATATGTCTCCTGGAAGACGGTGACATAATCCGCGCCGCACTCATGAAGGTACCTGTACTCATCCGAGTTCACAGGATATATCTCAAGGCCAACGTTTTTAAAGTACTTCTTGGCCCTTCTGCATGCATCCCCTATGTACTCCACGGAGGAGGCCGCGCGGCTTTCGCCGGTTAAGATTAGGATCTCCTCCATGCCGGAGTCTGCTATGATCTTCATCTCGTGGTCTATCTGGTCTCCGGTAAGCTTCATGCGCTGGATGTGGTTATAACAGTTGAAGCCGCAGTACACGCAGTAATTCTCGCAGTAATTGGCTATATACAGGGGCGTGAAGATGTACACCGTGTTGCCGAAGTGCTTCCCCGTCTCAATCCTTGCCCTCTCTGCCATCTTCTCCAGGAAAGGCGCAGCCGCAGGAGACAGAAGGGCCTGCAGGTCCTCTATTGAGACCCTGTCATGATGCAGGGCAGCCTGCACATCCCGCGCAGTGTATGCGTCCGGGTCATATGCCTCCACGTATCCCATGACCTTGCGGAGGACGTCATGGGAGATTATCTCCATCCCCGGCATGTACTCCAGATGACTGGTCCTGGAGGACGGGTCATTTTCCAGACGGTGCTTCTTTTCCAGGGCCGCTTTGGAAAGGTATTGTGAGTCTACATAAAAATCATTTTCCATACTGTATCTTCCTGCAAAGTCTGCCGCCCTTTGGCCGGCATATGCATACGCACAGACGCCCACACAACAGAGGCATTGCATGCCCCTTTGAAAGAGTGCCCGCATGTTTGTGCATTCTGCACAACACGGCGGCATATATGGCCTGAAGGTTAGTCCCTTAAAAAGCCTGTGAGAGGGTCTGAGGAGTCTCCGCCGCGCATAAGGACTCTGCCGAGGCCCGCGAGGTATGCTTCCCTTCCGGCCTCTATTGCCTTCTTGAAGGCGCTTGCCATGCGCGGCACATCCCCGGCGGTTGCCAGGGCGGTGTTGGCCATTACGGCGGCTGCTCCCATCTCCATGGCCTCGCATGCCTGCGAAGGGCGGCCTATGCCTGCATCCACGATGATGGGCAGGTCTATCTCATCTATAAGGATCTGTATGAACTCCCTGGCGGCAAGGCCCTTGTTGGAGCCTATGGGCGCCCCAAGGGGCATGACGGCTGCAGCGCCTGCCTTCACAAGGTCCCTTGCGGCATTGAGGTCCGGGAACATGTACGGGAGCACAGTGAACCCCTCATCCGCCAGGATGCTTGTGGCCTTTATGGTCTCCGCATTGTCCGGCAGAAGGTACTTCGTGTCCCTCATGATCTCAATCTTCACAAAGTCCCCGCACCCAAGCTCCCTTGCAAGCCTGGCAATTCTCACTGCCTCTGTGGCGTCCCTTGCCCCGGATGTGTTGGGGAGCAGGGTTACATTCCCAGGAATGTAATCCAGGATGTTCTCACTCTCTTTCGTGTTGGCCCTGCGCACCGCAAGGGTTATGATCTGGGCCCCTGCGTCCTTCACGGCGGCTTCTATTAGCTTAAGCGAATACTTGCCGGAACCAAGAATGAAGCGGGACGTAAACTCCTTGTTCCCTAAGCGGAACGTGTCTTTTCCTTCCATGATGCTGTATCTCCTGAGTTGCTTGTCTTTTCTGTATCTGTAATGAACATGCCCTAACTAAAACAGGTGCTGTTGCCCTGCCCGCAAGGCATGAGCTCCAAAGGGGCTTAACTTACTATACAGGGTGCCTCTGACGGCCCTGTACAGGGCCCTGTACCGGGTTACTTTCTGCCTGCCAGAATCTCCAGGACGGCCATGGCCTCATGAGATGCGCAGGCCATAACCCGCGGGCCTAAAAGGACACTGCCTGCTATGTCCGTGCACTCATCCCCGCAGAGATAAAACCTGTCCGTTATCTTCCGTGTGCGGATGGCATTGGGGCTTGCGTCCCCTGCCATTCCGCTGGCCGCCACAAGGAATGATCCGGTGTGCTCCAGCACGTAATTGCAGAGCATTGCCTTGTCCTCTGGCCCGTCCAGGCACTCCACCACTATGTCCGTGTCCCAATCTGTGTCCTGTACAAGGTCTGCAATGCTGGCCTGTGTAATCCTGGCCATATACAGCTCCAGCTCTGCAAACGGGGCAGCCTCCAGGACGTTGGCCTTGAGGGCCGCAGTCTTTGGCATCCCAATCTGGGATGCCTTGTATGCCTGGCGGTGCAGGTTGGATATGTCCACGATGTCTGAGTCTATTAGCCTCATATGCTCCACGCCTGAGCGGGCCAGCATCATGGCAACGTTGGACCCGAGGCCGCCGAGGCCGCAGACGGTTACGTGGGCTTCCTTGAGGTTATCCGTTATGCCGCCCTGCTTCCCTTTGCGGGCACGGTACAGCTCCTCTCTGTCCATGACTTAGCCGCCCCCTACAAAGGAGACTATCTCTACGGTGTCCCCGTCCTTAAAGACGGTGTCTGCATATCTGGCCTTTGGCACTATGTCCCCGTTTATCTCCACGGCCACCCTTGCGCAGCTGTACCTGTTGTCTCCGAGGAAGGAAGCAACCGTTTCCCCGGCGCAGTCCTTCATCTCTCCGTTTATCTTAACCATCCTGGCTCCCCGGCGCAAAACGCGCCGCTTATACGCACTTAAAGGGGCTCTTCGTGCCCTCTGTATACAACAAAAGCGAAGGCCTGAAACACAACAGCCTCCGCAGTATGCAACGGTATGTTCCCTACGCCGGCATTGTCCGTATCAGGTTCCTGGGTCTTCCGGTCCAAACCATCCTCTCAGCCTGTTTCACAAGCTCCCCATAATTCTTGTCCGAGGCAGTCTCCTGCCCTTTATGCAAGCAGTATACCACGCCCACAGGGCCATTGCAAGGCAGATATGCGCATTTGCCTGTGCAAAATTTGCCCTCATGTGCAAAGTGCACAATCTCTGTATAGAAAATGTCTCCCCTGGGACACGTCATATGCATGAGAGGTGAGGGGAGGCATAGCCGAATATCTATACTTATTTATATACGTCACAAAGCACTTCATTCTCGACTTTAAAGGATATACTTATCCTTAGACACATTAACGTTTGCGCCAATAAAATACACGTCCAGATTAGTTCCAATAGAGCAAAGTGGCCCACTTTTCTGGGAACCCTATATGATCTAATTCAATAGACGACAAATACTCATTTACAAGAGATTCTATAGCTTTAGCTGGACCATTGTTCCATTTATCACGCGGTTCAGGATAAAGGTGCTTGAGGACAAGAATTCTGCCGAACAGGAGTTTCTTATTCGGAACATAATTGTATATTGATTGATAAAATGCAACGTTTTTGCTGGGCGATTCCGCCCCATATAATCTCGAGAAATGAGCACAATCATTTCTTAAATGACTTAAACAGTACAACCATCCAACCACTCTGTCATAATCGTTTTTTTCAAGACCCATATTTTTAAGAACACTCTTTTTACCTTTAGTTGATATGGACTCATAAAAAACAGATAACATTTTTATAGTATACTTATCAATTGCTTCCCATATTGGATACGGAGCTTCATCTATGTTTGATGAATTATTTTCTCCTGTGTTGCCATGAGAAGTTGATTCATTACCGCTACCGTCTTCAGTGCTTTCGATATCGTTGCTGGCTGAATCATAAGGACGGAGTTTTTTTATAATAAAATCATTAACCTTATTTTGATATGAACTTTCATAATTATTCAAATCCCAGTATCCCGTAGGCCCACATATATCACAAAAATGAGAGGAAAGTTGCTTACGAAGACAGAGTTCGATTCTATGTATACAAGGGAATAGAATATCCCTCATCTTCATATCAAACTCAAATATGTCCTGGATTTTTTGAAACTTGATGCCAGGATTGTTAACTTTCCCATCAGAATTGAGAAACAAAGAAATGTATTCGGACAGACTGTAATAATTAACTTTCTTCAAGAAGGCGATACTGTTCTTCCTATTCTCTACAACAAAGCCCATATGTTCAATGTCAGAGATCTGTTTTTTTTTCACTGGAATATAATTCCCTCAATTCATTAAGTTCATCCTGACTTAAACTAGTCATACTGACCATAAAACATGTCCAATAAAAAATCTCCCCTGGGTCACATTCACATGCGTGGAAACCACTCACATGAATGTGTGGGGAGGCTCTTTCTACTTAGAAAATACCAAATACACACAGGAATGTCAACTATTTTTTTACATTTCTTTGTGCAGTTTGCACAAAGAATTACGATTTTATTGTGTGTTACATAGTAGTGACAT